>JBJFBR010000081.1:7002-18685 GCA_051888545.1 Oscillospiraceae bacterium | reverse complement strand
TCAACAATAAATTCCTTGATTTCATCTAAGAATTTATCGGCATCATCTGTGTGAGCGATAAGCTGAATAGGATTTGAAAGGTCAAGACTGAAAATACCCATAATTGACTTTGCATCAACTGCATATCTTCCTGAAGTCAAGTCAACATCAAAATTATACAAAGAAACGATGTTTACAAACTTCTTTACTGCTGCGATTGAGTCGAGTTTAATTTTAACCTTACTCATAAATCTTCCTCCTTTGGATTAAATTTAATCCACTAAAATTATAACATATGTAGATCATCTCTACACTTTTTATTATAACCGCTAAATAAAAAAAGTCAAGACTATTTGCAAAAAAAAATTAAATATAGTATAATAATTTCAGATTGAAAATATGTTTATAACTGATATAAAATTGATATTATTATGATATCAGAAATCAGCTCAGCGAGGAGAAGTTTTATGAAAGTATACTATTACACCTTTGGTTGTAAGGTTAATCAGTATGAAACAGAAAATATAAAAGAACATATGGATAATAACGGATTTTCATCTGAACAGAATTATAAAGACGCTGACATTGCAATTATCAACACCTGCACCGTCACTTCCCGTTCAGACCTGAAATGCCGACAGCTTTTGCATAAGCTAAGACGTGAAAATCCTGATATGATAATAGTGCTGACAGGATGCTTTCCTCAGGCATTTACTGAACAGGCTGAAAGCTTTACAGAATGCGATATAGTCACAGGCTCGGCAAACAAATCCAGAATACCTGACTACATCGATGAATATCTTGTTCACCGTCAAAGAATTATAAATATTCCGCCCCACACAAAAGGCGAAAAATTTGAGAAAATGACCAATAATAACAATACAGACAAAACAAGAGCATATATCAAAATTCAGGACGGCTGCGACCAATACTGCTCCTATTGTATTATTCCCTATGCAAGAGGTCACATACGCTCAAAAAGTCTTGATGACATTGCAAAAGAAGCTGAAATGCTTGCGGATTCCGACCACAAGGAAATCATTGCAGTTGGTATAAACCTATGCTGTTATGGCAAAGATTTTAATGACGGGACAAGGCTTGCCGATGCAGTAGAGCTGATATGCAAAACAGTAGGCAGCAAATGCAGAGTTCGTTTAGGTTCAATAGAACCTGAAATGATAAGTGATGAGGATATCATCAAGCTTTCTGAGCTGGATAATTTCTGTCCACAATTTCATTTATCGCTGCAAAGCGGATGCGACAAAACATTAAAGGAAATGAACAGGAAATACACCACTTCGGAATACAAACTTCTTTGTGACAAGCTGAGGAAGCACTTCAAAGACTGTGCAATCACCACCGATGTTATGGTTGGTTTTGCAGGAGAAACTGATGAAGACTTCAAAAAATCTCTGGAATTTGTAAGAAGAATCGGATTTTCAAAGGTGCATATTTTCCCATATTCCAAGCGTGAAGGTACGGCTGCAGCAAAACGCACCGACCAGATCCCCAAAAAAGTAAAACAGGAACGTGCTGAAGCTATGGCAAAGATTTGCTCAGTTCAGCGTAAAGAGTTTTTAGAAAACATGGTCGGAAAAACATTTCCCGTTCTTTTTGAAAAAGAAAGCTCGGCTGATTATCATCAGGGATATACACCAAACTACACGCCTGTTAAGGTTCCGAGAATTTCAGCCGATGTCACCCTGAGAAAGCAGGTTCTGAACGTAAAAATCACCGGTTCGGCAGATGATTACTGCTTTGGTGAAATAGCAGAAAGGAATGAAAGCAATGAGCAGAAATAAAGTTGCTCTTGTTACAGGAGCAAGCTCAGGAATAGGCCGGGAAATTGCCAGAGAGCTTAACCGACACGGCTACAATCTGATACTTTGTGCAAGACGCAGGGAGCGGTTGATTGAGCTTAAATCTCAGCTGAAAGGCGATACAGTTATTATTCCGTGCGATTTATCTGACAGAAAGCAATGCTTTGAGCTGTACGATAATGTCAGAGATATGAACGTATCGGTGCTTATAAACAATGCAGGTTTCGGGGCAATAGGAAAGTTCAATGAAATTCCCATTGAAACTGAAATAAGAATGATAGACACCAACTGCACGGCTCTTCACATTCTGACCAAGCTTTTCTTGCAGGATTTCATAAAGAACGACTACGGATATATTCTAAATGTTTCCTCTTCTGCAGGACTTATGCCCGGAGGAGCATATATGTCAGCATACTATGCGTCCAAAGCGTATGTAACAAGTCTTACAAGCGGTATAAATGAAGAACTGCGGCGTATGAAATCAAAGGTCTCAATTTCTGCACTATGTCCGGGACCTGTGAAAACAGAATTCAACAAGGTGGCAAACGTAAAATTCAATCTAAAAAGCATATCTGCAAAACAATGTGCGGTAAAAGCTGTAAACGGAATGTTCCAAAGAAAGCTGATTATCACTCCGTCAGTTGATATGAGCTTTTCTGCCATCGGAGCAAGACTAGTCCCGAGAAAGTTGGTTTTACCCATAGTCGCATATATGCAGGAAAAGAAAATAAAATGACATAAACTTTTATTTTTCGAGAACAAACTCTTAATTAGCAGATTAAAATAAAAAAATTATTTATTTTGCTATAGACAAAAGCAAAATTGTATTGTATAATATTCTTAATTAATGTTGGCAGAATTTTTGCCGTTATAGGAGATTTATATGAGAGTTATTACAGGTTCAGCAAGGGGTTCAAAATTAAAGACCCTTGATTCTTTGGACGTTCGTCCTACACCTGATATGGTTAAAGAAGCGATTTTTTCTATAATTCAGTTTGACATCCCTGCATCATCTGTTTTGGATTTATTTGCAGGCAGCGGACAGCTGGGCATTGAAGCATTAAGCAGAGGTGCTGAGCACTGTGTTTTTGTTGAAAAAAATCGTGCAGCATATGAAGTAGTGAATGAAAATCTCGAGCACTGTCATCTTAAAGGCAATTCCCGTGTTTTGCTTATGGACAGTCTGGAATATCTCAAAGTTGCAAAAAAAGGATTTGACATTGCTTTGCTTGACCCGCCCTACAGAAACGGTCTGATTGAAAAAGCTTTACCGATGCTTGAATCCAAAATCAATGAAAACGGAATCGTTGTATGCGAGCATGAAAAAGAACTGGAGCTTGATGAACAATACGGTTCTTTGAAGTTTTACAGACGGTACAAATACGGAAAGGTTGCCGTTACCGTTTTCAAAAAGAATGAATCGGAAGAAGGCAGCATATGAGAATTGCAGTTTGTCCGGGAAGCTTTGATCCGGTAACTTTAGGACATTTAGACATAATCAGCAGAGCATCAAAGCTTTTTGACAAGGTTATTGTGCTTGTTTCATTTAATCAGACTAAAAGTCCTGCAAGCTTTACCGTTGAAGAACGAAAGCAGATGATAAGGACCGTAACAAAACACCTGCCAAACGTAGAAGTAGATTCTGATGACGGACTTTTAGCCAATTATGTCAAAAAAATCGGTGCTGTAGCCATTGTCAAAGGTCTGCGTGCGGTTTCTGACTTTGAATATGAATTTCAGATGGCTTTAGCCAATCACAAGCTCTATTCAGGTGCCGAAACAGTGTTTCTGACCACAAGCAGCGAGAATATGTATCTGTCGTCAAGTGTTGTAAAGCAAATTGCCAGTCTTGGCGGCGACATCAGCGGACTTGTTCCTCCGGAAATTCTGGAGAACATAAAAAATCGTTTATACATTGCAAAAAAATAAATACAAATAAAAGGAAGGAAGTTATAACAATGAACATTGAAGAAATTCTTAAACTTATGGATGAGCTTTTGGACGATGCAGGAAGCATTCCTTTTTCAAGCAAAAAATCTATTGACTGTGAACAGATGAGAGAGTATGTTGACAGTATTCGTCTTAATCTCCCTGCTGAAATGCAAAAAGCCAAAGACACAGCCCGTGACAGAGAAAACATCATCAATGAAGCCAACAAAGAGGCTGAAAACATAATTAAGGCAGCCGAAGAAAAGGCAAAGGTACTTGTTTCTCAGGAAGAAATTCTGAAGCAGGCTGATGATGTTGCCAACGACCAGATTCAGAGAGCTATGGCTCAGGCAAACAAAATCGTTGCCGAGGCTATTGAAAAGGACAAGACAATCCGTGGAGCTCTGGCTGACAAGCTGGATAAAACACTCTCTGATGCTCAGCGAGTTCTTGCAAGAAATCTTACAGAAATCACAGATACAAGAAACGCTATTCTTGGCATTGGTGAAGCAGACGGCGTTACGGAAAACAAATAATTACATATACGCAAAAGGGTACTGTATTTTCCAGCGCCCTTTTTTGTAACCTGGTTGAGCAATTATTAAAACCATACATTATATGCACAATAAGAAAACCGACAACAGCACATAGCTATTGCCGGTTTTGTTTTCAATTATGATACAACTGTTTTGACTACTTCAATCTTATAAAGATTTATGTATTCGTGTGCAGAAACTCCTGCATAGTATGTTCCTGTTGAACCAAATTCACTGCCCTTGACTGTAATTGTCGTAGGTGAAGTCTTAAGTGAGCTCCAGTTCTGTTCAGAAATGCTTATAGATTTAATAGTACTGCCACTTGCTTTGTTTACATAAACCTTTGGTGAATTCTGTCCCTTTGCATAAATTTTGATTGTGTATGTTGCATTGCTGCTTACATTATCAACCTTGAAAGGAAGTGCCACTTTAAGATATCCGCAGTAACCGCTTGCATTGTTAATAAAGTCATTATCAACTCTTACATTTGAGCTGCTTCCTGAGAAATACTTTATTGATGAATTTAGTCCGCCATTTACAATGCCATATACTGTTTCAGTAGATGTATCAGATGATATTTCGCTGCTGTCATCGCCGCTGTCATCTGATGATGAATCAACCTTTGCAACATCTCCGTCATTAGTGTATGTAACTTCCAACGATTCGATCGACTGATTTGTTACTCCTGCATAGTAAACTCCTGTGGGAGAACCTGCCGGAATAGTAAATGTAAATGAACCATCAGTCTGAATATAGTATGTCTTTGTTGCATCGCTGAAATCTGAAGTTGTCTTAGAACCTGAAAAACCACTGAGATTTGCTGATGAAGGTGTGAATACATTTACCCAGCCATTGCCTGAATAATTCATCTTAACTGTAATATCATTATCAGTGTTCTTTACATTTACAGGAATTGCAACTTGATTTCCGTTATCTGAATATGTTGTATCTGCATAATCAGAAGCGCTGATTGTCATTGTCTTTCCTGTAACTACAGGTGTATCAGAAAGCTTGAACTTTCCGTCAAGATAAGAAACTCGGTTAATGATCCATGACTTAAGGCTAGAAACCTGTGAATCATAGGTTGAACCTAAAGAAGTACCAACGTCACCATAATACTGCTCATATCCTCCGCCGTACCATGGATAAGTTTTGGTCAGAATAGAACTCCACTTATTAAACTGTCTGTCAATAGACTGAGAATAATTAGCCTTGAATGTGCTGATTGTATTCAACGCACTTGTTTTTGGATCGGTTGCCTCATTCGTTCTTAGTTCATTCCATCTTGCATAAACCTTATCTTTGAACCACTGATTATTGTACAGCCATTTGAACCATTCATTTACATTACTGTCGCCGCTGTCAATAAACAAGCCGGTAGGATCCTGTACACGGGTATCGTTGCCAAATGCACGGTCAAAGTCCCAAGGTGGATTAAATACGAGTTTCTGTCCTGCTTCCTTGCTGATATAGAAGCTTGAACCGCCGACATCGGCATTCTTTACAAATTCCTGAAGAATGAACATATCTACTGCTGAATCAATATCAATCAGGCTTTCAATCTTAGTTCTGTCACCGTTTTTAATTGCAGTACTTACGCTTTCAACATAAGATTTAACAGCCTTGATACATGTATTGTAGTTCTCATCTTTAAGAGTGTCATCATCTACAAAACCGTCTTTTACAGTAAATTTCTGATTAAGCACGTCATCTGTGAAGATATAGTCTTCATCAGCGTCAGCCCAGTCATCCCATTCTGCCAAGAAGCCGAATTCATCAAGATTTGTTGTAGGAGTTGTAGGCTCTGTTGCTTCAACACGTCCCTTATTAGCCTCTGACTGTTCAACTACGAGGTATACACCACGATATTCGCCGTTGATATAAAGTTCTACAGGCTGAGTTGATGAAGTAAACGGAATGTTTGTGAGAGATGTTCTTGCCCAATCAAGAGCAATATTATTTCTCATCAAAGTTCTGTCTATATGATTTGCCAAAAGAACCCATTTCTTGTTCTTTGCCTGGCCCTTGTTAAACAGATTTACCTTGCTGTCAAACTTAAGCTGGAATGGACGCTTTTCCAGATTCCATGTTGAATTTCCTCTTCCCTTGATTGTAGCTGTTGCATTATCAAGAGTAAAATCAGAATTTGTAATAGTAACTGTAGAACCGGAATAGCTTGTTTCCTTAGACGCACTGTCAGGGAAAGCTTCACTATAGCTGCCGTTGTTCTTTGAAGTTACAACTGAGATAACAGGCATATTGTATGCAACATAATCAAATTTTGCATAAACATCCTCGCTGCCCAATGTGTAGGTATTTGATGATGAAACAAGTGCTGTGCATGCTTCGTCAGAATACCAGCCTACGAATTTGTAGTCACGAGTCTTTGAAACGCTTGCTGTCAAAGTCTTTCCGCTCTGGCTGACTGTGCATCCTGCGTTATAAGGCTTAATAACCTTATATGTACCAACTTTTTCAGACTGAGAACTGCTGTCAGCTGTGCTGGAGCTGTCCACAACACTTGAACTGTCTGCTACGCTGGAACTGTCGGCAACACTTGAGCTGTCCGCTGTGCTTGAGCTTACATCCTGAGCAATCTTTGAAACTGCATTGTCATTTACATAAGTAATTTCTACAGATTCAATAGCCTGGTTAGTAACTCCAACATAATATCTGCCTGTTGCTGAGCCCTTATTAATAGTAAAAGTATAAGAGCCATATTGTTCAGTGTAATACTTCTGAGTTGTTTCTTCAAAAGCGTCTGTCTTGCTTTCAGGTCCTGACATTCCGCTGATAGAAGCTCCGTCTTTAGTGAAAGTGTTTACCCAGCCTTTTCCTGAATAATTAACCTTAACGCTAATGTCACTTGAAGTATCATTTACCATAAACGGAATAGCAACATTAGTTCCATTATCAGAGTAAGTATACTGTGAATAATCTGATGCATTAAGTATTATTGACTGAGTTACAACAGTATCGCTGCCGCCGGTTTTTGTAAATACCACCTTAGTGAATTTACCGTCCTGTACTCCAAGATTCAACTTGTTTGTACCGCTGTTAAGCTCCACATCTGCCTTTTTGGTATCAGAATTATACCAATTTGTTGTCCATCTGCCTTCGCTTAAATCGCCGCTGAGATATGTGCCGTTTATGCCGATCTTAAACCAAGAATTTCCTCCGCCTGCATAGCCGACTTCCATTTCATATGTTCCGGCATCAGATACAGAAAATGAATAAGATTTTTCACCCCAGCCGCTATTCTGATATCTGTTTCCGTTTAAAACATCAAATGATTCATCTGCTGAAACTAAAGATGCCGCTGACGGAATCAGAGTAGCAATCATAGCTATTGCTGATGCAAAGCTGATTATGCGTTTTTTCAAGCTGTGCATATTATCAACCTCCTTAAATTTTATACTTTTATAATACCATTAAAATGGAAATATTGCAAGTAAATAATTAACAATTCAGAAATAAAAATCACGATTTTAAAGCTTGGTTTTTGTTGATATTGCATATTTTAAATAAACATTTAACATAATTTTAGTAGTATATTCCAATTAAGGGCTAAAAAAGTAACTTTATTACACACAATTTCTTAATAACTTACCATAATATAGCACAAAGCTCCCAGGAGCCAGAACTCTTGGGAGCACAAATTATCAAAATGAAATTACTGCTGCTGTGCTTTTTTAGCCTCAATGTCAGCAAGAGCGTCTTTTCTTGAAAGATTAATTCTTCCCTGATCGTCAATTTCCATAACCTTGACAACAATTTCGTCACCAATGGAAACAACGTCTTCAACCTTTTCAACTCTTCTGTTTTCCAGCTTTGAAATGTGAACAAGACCGTCTTTTCCCGGAGCAATTTCAACAAATGCACCGAAAGGCATAATCTTAACAACCTTACCCTTATAGATTGCGCCAATCTCAGGGTCATTGGCAATCGTATTGATTATAGAAATAGCCTGTTTTGCCTTTTCTCCGTCAATTCCCGAAACGAAAACGTTTCCGTCCTCAGAAATATCAATCTTAACGTCACATTCAGCGGCAATCTTCTGGATTACCTTTCCGCCTGAACCGATGACCTCACGTATTTTATCAACAGGAACTTTAGTTGTAAGCATTTTAGGTGCCCACTGATTAAGTTCTTTTCTTGGTTCAGGAATAGCTTTAAGCATAATTTCATCAAGAATATAATCACGAGCTTTATGAGTTTTAGCAAAAGCCTCTTCAATTATATCATATGTCAGACCGTCAACCTTGATGTCCACCTGAATAGCAGTGATACCCTTGTGAGTTCCGCCAACCTTAAAGTCCATATCGCCAAAGAAATCTTCAAGGCCCTGGATATCAACCATTGTCATCCATTCGCCGTTTTCTTTTGTGATAAGACCGCAGGAAATACCTGCTACAGGGGCTTTGATCGGAACACCTGCATCCATAAGTGCAAGAGTTGAACCGCAGATTGAGCCCTGTGATGTTGAGCCGTTTGAAGAAAGTACTTCTGATACCATACGGATTGCATATGGGAATTCCTCAACGCTTGGAATTACCGGAACAAGAGCTTTTTCAGCCAGAGCGCCGTGACCGATTTCACGTCTTCCCGGTCCTCTTGAAGGCTTTGTTTCACCAACGGAATATGAAGGGAAATTGTAGTGATGAATATATCTCTTTGATTCTTCTTCGTCAAGTCCGTCAAGCTTCTGAGCCTCTGAAACAGAACCCAGAGTACATACAGTAAGGACCTGAGTCTGACCTCTTGTGAAAAGTCCTGAACCGTGTACTCTCGGAAGAACGCCTACCTCTGATGCCAATGGACGAATCTCATCAATGCCACGTCCGTCAACACGTTTGCCCTCATATAGCCAGTTTCTAACGATTTTCTTCTGAAGCTTGTACAATACTTCATCAAGCATTGCTGTTTCTTCAGGGTACTGCTCATCATATTTTTCGTGAACTTCTTCAATAATTGGCTGAAGTCTTGCGTCACGAACATTTTTATCATCGGTATCAAGAGCGGCTTTTACCTTGTCGCCAACCATTGCCTCGATCTCATCAAACAAATCATGGTCAATTTCCATTGACTGGAACTCAAACTTAGGCTTACCGATTTCCTTCTGAATGTCACTGATAAAAGCAACCAGCTTTTTAATTTCTGTATGGCCTGTGATAATTGCTTTGAGCATAAGGTCATCAGGAACTTCATCAGCACCTGCTTCGATCATAACGATTTTTTCCATTGAACCTGCAACTGTCAGATTGAGGTGATTGTTCTTTCTCTGTTCTAAAGTAGGATTGAGAACGATTTCATCATCAACCAGTCCAACGCTGATTCCTGCGATAGGTCCGTTCCATGGAATATCAGAAATTGAAAGTGCAATAGATGTAGCTATAAGTCCTGTGATTTCAGGTGAGCAGTCAGGATCAACTGCAAGAACTGTCATTACAACAGAAACATCATTTCTCATATCCTTCGGGAACAAAGGTCTGATAGGACGGTCAACCATTCTTGATGTAAGAATAGCCTTTTCAGAAGGTTTGCCCTCTCTTTTTGTAAAAGCTCCCGGTATTTTGCCTACTGAATAAAGTCTTTCCTCATAGTCAACTGAAAGAGGGAAAAAGTCTACGCCCTCTCTTGGCTTAGCTGAAGCTGTAACATTTGCCATAACAACGGTTTCGCCGTATCTTACCCAGCAAGATCCGTTTGCAAGCTGACAGGTCTTGCCTGTTTCAACTATCAGTGGTCTGCCTGCATAAGTTGTTTCAAACTTTCTGTAATTCTCGAACATTAATACTCCTCCGTTTCATCTGATTATTGGTGAAGTATTTAGCAATAAACAGAAAATACAAAAGGCTTATACCCTCTGTTTAATGCTAACATACCAACACCAACTGAAATTTCTTTATTTTACACCAAAAGGCAGTGACATAAAATGCCTCTGCCTTAATGTAACCGATAAATTATTTACGAATACCAAGCTTTTCGATTGTAGCTCTGTATCTTTCAATATCCTTGCTCTTGAGATAGTTCAGAAGATTTCTTCTTTTACCAACCATCTTCAAAAGACCTCTTCTTGAATGATGATCCTTCTTGTGAGTTTTAAGATGTTCAGTAAGAACATTGATTCTCTTTGTAAGGATAGCGATCTGAACTTCAGGAGAACCTGTGTCATTTTCATGAGTTCTGTTAGCTTCAATAACAGCTGTTTTTTCGTCTTTTCTTAACATTTTTCGTACCTCTTTCAAAATTATTTCCCATGTAAAAGAATATGGCAGGTAACATTCCCAGATTATGAAAAGCATAATTATTCGGGCTTAACCCATACTCTGTTGCAGGGATATTCGTTGTTTCACAACAAGCTTTATTATACTATATTTACACTTCTTTGTAAATAGCGTTCACATATTTTTTACAATTTTATTCTTTTATATTATTCTGATTTTTTCCTGCTGTGAGTGTATTCTGCATAAGCATTGCAATAGTCATTGGTCCTACTCCGCCGGGCACAGGGGTAATATATCCTGCCTTATCCTTGCAGTCCTCAAAATCAACGTCACCGCAGAGCTTGTCGTTTTCATCTCTGTTCATTCCAACATCAATGACAACCGCACCTTCCTTTATATAGTCGGAAGTTATCATTTTTGTTCTGCCCACAGCAGCCACAAGAATATCTGCCCGTGAACAAACCTCTTTGAGATTTTTTGTCTTTGAATGACACATTGTAACTGTTCCGTTGCTGTGGAGCAAAAGCATAGCCTGAGGCTTGCCCACAATATTGCTCCGTCCCACAACAACACACTCTTTGCCAGTTACGTCAACTCCTGTTGATTTTATAAGCTCCATAACTCCTGCAGGTGTGCACGGCAAAAAGCTGTAGTCGCCTATCATAATTCTTCCTACGTTTACAGGGTGAAAAGCGTCAACATCCTTTTCAGGCCTGATATTTTCAATTATGACCTTTTCATCAATGTGCGCCGGCAGCGGCAGCTGAACAAGTATGCCGTTTACCTTGTCATCATCATTAAGCTTTTTGACCAGGCTCAGAAGTTCTTCTTCGGTAGTTTCAGCAGGCAAAGCATATTCGTATGAATTAAATCCCACATATTCACAGGCTCTTTTCTTGTTGCGGACATATACCTTTGATGCAGGATCATCACCGACAATAACTACTGCCAATCCGATTTCAACTCCCTGCTCTTTAAGTTCCGCTGTTTCCTCCTTAATTCTGTCCTTTACCTGTGCTGATACAGCCTTTCCGTCAATTATTTTACCCATTCAATTTTCCTCCTTGTCATTATTTTCATCGTCTTTGTTTCCGAATTTGTCATTGTATTGCTTTTCCAGCTCTGAGCAGTCTCTGCCCTTTGATTTTGCTTTTTCTATAGCCTTTTTCAAAGACTTTTTCTCTGATGATGC
>JBJFBR010000081.1:3578-6902 GCA_051888545.1 Oscillospiraceae bacterium | reverse complement strand
CCTTTGATTTTGCTTTTTCTATAGCCTTTTTCAAAGACTTTTTCTCTGATGATGCCAGTGCGTCTAAGGACTCCTGCGTTTCATAAAAGAATTTGTAATCTCCGCTGCGTTTAATCTTGATTCTGAACACAATTATAAGCGCAGCCGAAGCAACAAAACAAGCTGCTGCCAGAAGCTGCGAAACGCGTATGCTTCCGATATACAACGAATCAGTTCTCAATCCTTCTATAAAAAATCTGCCCAGTCCGTACCAGCCTGTGTAAATCAGGAATATTTCACCGTCAAATTTTCTGTGTTTGAAATATGCATTCAGGATAATAAAGCCGATAGCACACCAGATGGACTCATACAAAAAGCAGGGGTGAACAGATGCATAGGCGGAAAGTCCGCTGCCGCCGTTATTGGACAGATAATCTATTGTACTGCTGCTCATCATTCCCCAAGGAAGATTTGTATTTGAGCCAAAAGCCTCCTGGTTAAAGAAATTTCCCCAGCGTCCTATTGCCTGACCTATAAAGAATCCCGGTGCCACAACATCAAGCAATGCAGATACTCTGAGCTTTCTCAGCTTTGCAATAATTCCGCCCACAAGCAACGCTCCGATAATGCCACCGTAGATTGCAAGTCCGCCGTCCCGGATATAGAAAAATTCTTTGAACGAGATATCCGAATTAAATAAAATATAGTATGTCCTTGCACCGAGTATAGCTCCCACAAGACCGCCTATAATTGCATCTGTTGCCCTGTCTGCGTCTATACCCACCGACTTGAACTTTCTGAAGCCGTATATCATAGCAAGCAAAATCCCGAATGCAATTAAGAATCCATACCAGTAAATCTGAAAATCCGTTCCGGGAATGGTAAACATAACTCTGTCAATAGAAATTCCCTTGTCAGAAAAATTAGGAAAATAGACCTTGTCAGGGTTATCCTGAATAGTTTTCAGCATTTTATCGCTGACATCCGCTGCCATAGTCATAATTTGTGTCATATATTTTCTTCCTTTATTTATTGTCTATAATTGAGATTGAAGTCTTTTCCGTATCGAACATAATATCCAAAGCTTTCATACAGTCATCATAACTGATTTCCATAAGAGCTTTGCTTGGCTCAAATACATCAACTCCGAGAAAATCTGTGGTAAGCAGGAGCGTTGCACAGGTATCAACATCGTCATATCCCCGTATAAAACTGCTGTACTTTGCTTTTTTGATTATTTCAAACATCTTCCTGTCAAGACCGTTTTTCTTTGCATTGTTTACCCCATTCATGCACTTCTCATAAACCAATTCAGAGTTTTTGGATTCGCCGGCAATAATGGGAATATAGTCACCGTAGATATTGAACATTGTGAAATAATTAAAATTGGAATTTATAAGTCCCTCATCAATCATTTGCAGGTACAACTCTGATGAACTTCCGAATAAAATCTGCAAAATAATTGACGCAGCTATATCCATTTTTACCAGCTCTTGACTTGAAAATCTTCGTGATTTAAAACCGATATTGAATATTGGAATGCCCACTTGTGCCGATGCGGTGATTTCTTTTTGATAAACTTCTTCCGGCTCATCAGGAAAACACGGCTCAAGCTTTTTATCCTCAGCCGGGATCAAACATTTGTCGCAGATTTTCTTTATCTCTTCTACGTCAACATCACCTGCAACAGCAAGAGTCATATTATGCAGATTATAGAAAGTATTATAGCACTTATACAGCAAATCCGCATCAATTCTGGAAATCGATTCCACCGTTCCTGCGATATCTATTCTTATAGGATTGTTTTTATACAATGCCTTCAACAGATTGCAGTAACATTTTCTTTCAGGGGAATCCTCCAGCATTTTTATTTCCTGAGCTATGATTCCCTGTTCCTTTTGTACCGTTGCTTCAGTAAAATAAGGCTTTTGAACAAAATTCAGCAGTATTTCCAATGGCTTTTTATAGTCCCCGGATGTTGCAAAATAGTAAGCCGTATGGTCCTCAGATGTATATGCATTGGCACTTGCACCTGTCTGCGCATAAAGTTCAAAGGCGTCACAATCCTCATTTTCAAAAAGCTTATGCTCCAAAAAATGTGCAATACCTTCAGGAGTTGTAACATAATCATCATTATCAACTGTTTTGAAACGAGTATTTACAGAGCCGTACTTTGCAGCAAAAAAAGCTTCCACCGTTGAAAAGCCCGGTTTTGGCCAGATGAGAATATTCAGTCCCGAAGGATGCTTTATTCTTACATAATCCTCTTTAAGAAAATTACTCATTATTTCACCTCCGACTGCATTATATAAATGGTATCAAGCTTAAACGCTTTTGCCGACTGTATAACTCTTTCCTTGGAAATTTCAGAAATAATCCTGTTTACATCATCAGGCATATAGTCTGTTCCTCTTATTCTTTGAGTAAAAAGCCATGAATTCATAGCTGAAATGCTGTCGTAATTGGATTTGTATGCATTGTACATATATTTCTTGGTATTTTCCAGCAGTTCATCGCTGAATTCGCCCTTTGCAACAAGAGATAGCTGATGCAGAATTTCTTCTTTTGCCTTTTCCACATTGCCAAAATCCACAGCACTGTCCACAATCATTGTATTTTTACATTCCACAATGGAAGATGAGCAATAATAGCAAAGTGACATTTTCTCTCTGACATTTGAAAAAAGCTGAGAAAAAGGCGTACCTCCAAAAATTGTACACATAAGCTTGTCGGCATAAAAATCATCATTGTCCGTCTTGAATGCTATAATCATTTTTGCCTGACTTACATCATAGTTTTCGCTGACATGCGCAGTATTTTGTTTTATAATAGAAGGTGCTTTGAAACTAATATTAGTGCGATTTGTTTTTCTTTGGCTTGCAAGCTTGTCAAGAATCATTTCTCTGGCATTTTCACATTTCTCACAGCCAACGATTGAAACATCAATATAAGCATTTTCCACAAGCTGATTATAAGCGTTTATCAAATCTTCCTGCATTATATTTTCAATCTGCTCAACAGTACCGTTTTCATAAACAGCTGCCGCTTCGCCCTCATAAATAAATCCCGACGCTCTGAGCATAGCATAGTTTCTCTTATCATTGATTTCACATTTTACAGCTTCAATCATTTCAGCTTTTTTCTGCTTAAAGTATTTTTCATTAAACCTTCCGTTTTGAATATCCGGCTCAAACAGACAATCCAGCAAAATTTCCACAAGCTTATCTGAGATGACCTCGTTGTTCAATGTATAACTGTCACCGATAAATCCAATGCTCATTCCCGTTACAAGATTATCCCCCACAGCATAAGAAAAATCAGTGAGCTTTGAATCATACAGGCTAA
>JBJFBR010000081.1:0-3478 GCA_051888545.1 Oscillospiraceae bacterium | reverse complement strand
AGATTATCCCCCACAGCATAAGAAAAATCAGTGAGCTTTGAATCATACAGGCTAAGCAGCTGCATATTCAAATCAGTACGGGTTTTCAGCTTGCTGTTTGATGTTCCTAAAAGGGTTATAAGCAAGGAATATACGGGAGAAATATCCTTGTCAAGCTTTGTAACAAATCGCATAGTTACAAGGCTGGTTTTAAATTTATTATCGTAAGCCTCCGAAAAGCAAATTCCGACGCCATTTTTTTCACTAGAATATGATATTTGCATTTCCGCACTCCTTTTTTGTAAAGTATCATACATATTATTATAGCACATAACAAACTAAATTACCACAGCTTTTATAAATTTTCATAAAATAAAAGGTGAATGACTTTTACCATTCACCTTGTTATTATTTATTCAATTTTAATGTACCCTGTTAGTACATGGGAATTCACTCCATTAAATTATTTCTGTTTCGAAATCATTCGAATTAAGCTAAATGTTTTGGCGGACTCACTCCTAACTTATTAAATATTAAGCATTCTTGTGATGAATTTGTTTAACATATGCATCACTCCGTAACATTTTATAGCTTTTACGAATATCCTGGGATAACTTAGTATCCGTCAAATCTTAATGTACCTTTGGACTCACTCCTTATTATCAGATGATTGTCTTTGAAATGCAAGTAATCTTAATCATACTGCATCACTCCATTAAAATTTTATATTCATTTCGAAATTTCATAAATCAAACTAAATTTTCTGGCGGACTCACTCCTGACTTCTTAAAATTCAAGTAATTGTGTGATGAAAGCTTTTAACATAGCCATCACTCCGTTTATTAATCATAATAATTATTTTAATTAGTCTTTTCTATTGTCCTGGGATAGCTTAGTATCCGTCAAATCTTAATATACCTTCGGACTCACTCCTTATTATCAGATGATTGTCTTTGAAATGCAGGTAATCTTAATCATACTGCATCACTCCATTAAAATTCAATATTTAGTTTTAAAACTTTAAATCAGAATTTACATTGGACTCACGCTTTCAAGTTATTTTAAAAATCCTTTCAAAAAACTTAAACTGTGCATTGGAGCCACTCCTTATCGTTATTTATTCATTAACCTCAGAAACTTAATCATATAAATCCCTTCTTTAAGATTAGTGAATTCTATTCAATTTTAAATTTTGAATACCTTGCTTGTATCGTTATATTGATGAAGTTGTCTTAATGAAACTCCTTAAAATCTTTTCTTATCATTTATTAAAGTCTCTCAGCTCATTTGTCTGAATCTGTACTTTCTGTTATAGTTTTAACGAGTCTCAGGTATTCTGCTGACTCTCTTCTGTGTCCATCGGACTCAATTCCTTTCCAATTTTATTAGATACAAAATCAGTATTTAAGCTTTCTGCTAATATGTATTGTAAATATTAAAGACTTAAACATTCTTCCGATCTGCTCCTAATCTGGTACTTGAGAATTTATCAACCAAGCTATTGTCTGATTGATTTCTTTTATTCTCTTTCCTTGATTATAATATAACACATCTTTCAGCGTTTGTCAATAGTTTTTTTAAAAAAATTATAATTTTTTTATTTATTTTTACTTTGACTGAAATCTATTGACTTTTAAAATCGGCTGGTGTATAATAAAAGTAGTGGGCTGACAATTTTTACTGCTCATTATATTACTATTGAAAGGAAGATTTGAAATGAACGAATATACTCCTGATTTATATACCCTTGAAGATGAGGACGGCAATGAGCAGACCTTTGAAATGCTCGATGCTATGGAATATGAAAATCAGACCTATTATGCACTCACACCGTATTATGAAGATCCAAACGAAATGCTTAACGATTCAGGCGAGCTTGTTATACTGAAATCAGAATATGACGGCGATGAGGAATTTATGGTTTCAATCGATAACGACGATGAATATGAAAAGATAGGAAATATGTTCCTGGACCGACTCAATGAGATTTATGACAGCGATGAAGAGGAAGAGGAAGAATAAACATATAATTTAATTCGTGATTACAAAAGCACAGCGGCTTAATTAAAGTCAGCTGTGCTTTTTCTTTACTTATTCTTTTTGCTCATCAGCATATTTATAACAATGTACCCACCAACTAAAACCACAACAGTACCTATGACTGTCAAATACATATAATTCCATAGAAGTTACCTTCTGAAAATTTCAGATCAACATCTTTAAAAAGCAGCTGCCCTCCGAAAGAAAGACTTAAATTGGATACAGTAATCATAGTTGTGACAATCCTTTCTCTTTTGTTGCTATATATATTTATTCTGATTATATCATAATTTCTATATTATTGCAAATTGCAAAAAAAGTCCGCACTTCTGCAAATTTCACAAAAGTGCGGAAATATAGAATACTAATTCTCAGCTTCATTTGGATAATTGGGGTTATTTTCCTTCAATTTGTTCCAGCATTCAATCGGATAATATTCACAACCCATCAGATTTAATGCATGATTTACATGATCACTTGAATAAACCATTATTGACTCATCAACAAAAATTGTTACTACATAATCCTTACACTCATACACCAATGTATAGTATATCATATCAAAACCATTCTTATCTGGCTGAAAATCCTTATGACCGCCAACCGCTCCCTGAGATATTTCCGTGGGTTCACCGATCTGCTCAATCATTTTATTAAAGAACTCAGTATTATCGCTGTCCTTGTCATATTCTCCAAAATCATTGACCATAATTGCATCATCTGCGGTATATTCGTTTGTGTTAAGATACCACCAACCATTATCCAATGCATCAGCAGCACTTATATCTTCATCTCCGAAATTATTCATAACCAATTTAGGACTGAATTTATGGTTATCTGTAGTATTACTGTGATCATATATTGAATAATAATCGTTGCCCATAGTTCCGGGTTTCAGATCACCAAGACTGTTAGCAAGAAGGTAATTAAAATCTTCACCGTCCCTACCTTTATACCAATTCATACCCAGTTCCTTTACCTTTTCGGTAGTGATAGGCAATGTCAGACCTTTCTCAAAAAGTTCAGCATTAAAAGAATCCTTTGGTGCTGACGAAGTTCCTACGCTTTCAATCCAAAAATGCTGTTCACCGAAATCCTTATTGTTTTCTGTGCTTTCAGCTGTTGACTGAGTTTTATCGCTGCTTCCTTTTGCAGAATCATCTGAACTATCCCCACACGATGTCATACTTAAAGCAATAGCAGCTGCACAAATTGCTGCAAGTATTTTTGAGCCCTTAATTTTTAACATAATTCTTCTCCTCCAATTAATAAAGTATGGCATTATACATTACATACTGATGTACCATAGTAAGGTAATACTATCACAAAAGATTGGCAAAGTCAAGTAACAATAAGTTATAAAGCAATAACCATAAAGAGTGTTGAAGGGAGCAAACAGGATTAAGGCGGTTTATCTCAATAATATTTCTCATAGATTTCCTCCAACAACACAAAATCA
>JBJFBR010000080.1:10857-18729 GCA_051888545.1 Oscillospiraceae bacterium | reverse complement strand
TATTTCTATTTTACCACAGTTAGCTGACTTTTTACAGACTTTTTTTCATAGGCTCGTTAAAGCATATTTTTCAGATATTTTCCCGTATAGGATTTTTCACATTCTGCCACTTCTTCGGGGGTTCCCGTTACCACAACTTCTCCGCCCCTCTGTCCGCCTTCAGGGCCCAGGTCGATAATATAGTCGGCAGTTTTTATAACATCAAGATTATGCTCAATGACCACAACGGTATTTCCGCTGTCCACAAGTTTTTGCAGAACATCAATGAGCTTATGAACATCAGCAGTATGAAGTCCTGTTGTAGGTTCATCAAGAATATATATGGTCTTGCCTGTTGAGCGTTTTGAAAGCTCGGTTGCAAGCTTTACACGCTGTGCCTCACCGCCTGAAAGAGTAGTTGCAGGCTGACCGATTTTAACATATCCCAAGCCAACTTCATACAATGTTTCCAGCTTTCTCTTGATTTTCGGTATATTTGAGAAAAATTCAACGCCTTCCTCTACGGTCATTTCAAGCACATCATAAATAGACTTGCCTTTATATTTTACTTCAAGCGTCTCTCTGTTATAGCGTTTGCCTTTGCAGACCTCGCAGGGAACATAAACATCAGGCAAAAAGTGCATTTCTATAGTTATGATTCCTCCGCCCTGACAAGCCTCACAGCGTCCCCCTTTAGTGTTAAATGAAAATCTCCCTGCATTATAGCCTTTCATTTTTGCGTCATTGGTAGATGCAAAAAGCTCCCGTATATCCGTAAACACTCCGGTATAGGTTGCAGGGTTGGAACGAGGTGTTCTCCCGATTGGCGACTGGTCAATATCTATAACCTTATCCAGATTTTCAAGTCCCTCGATTTTTTTGAATCTTCCCGGGTGTATTCTCGCTTTATTCAATCGGCAGGCAAGCTCCTTATACAAAATTTCATTTACAAGTGACGACTTTCCGCTCCCCGACACTCCTGTTATGCAGGTAAATGTGCCAAGGGGAATTTTTACTGTTATATTCTTCAGATTATTTTCCTTTGCACCTGCTACTGTAAGGAAATTTCCGTTCCCCTTTCGTCTTTGCTCAGGTACTTCAATCTTTTTCTTTCCGCTGAGATACTGCCCGGTTATAGATTTTTCACAGTTCATTATATCTTCTATACTGCCGGCACAGACAATTTCTCCCCCGTGAACACCCGCTCCCGGTCCCACATCAACAATAAAATCGGCATTTTTCATCGTATCCTCATCATGTTCAACCACAATGAGAGTATTTCCAAGGTCACGAAGGTGTTTTAGCGTACCGATAAGCTTATCATTGTCACGCTGATGAAGTCCGATAGACGGCTCGTCAAGAATATACAGCACTCCCGTGAGGCAGGAACCGATTTGCGTTGCAAGTCTTATACGCTGGCTTTCTCCTCCTGAAAGTGTTCCGCTGGAACGGGACAATGTGAGATATTCCAGTCCTACGCTTTGCAAAAATCCCAGACGTTCTCTTATCTCTTTTATAACACGCTCGCCGATAAGTTTTTCTTTTTCAGTAAGCTCAAGGTTATCAAAGAATGTGAGTATATCCGAAACGGACATATCGCACAGCTCGCTTATATTCAGACCGCCGATAGTTACTGAAAGACTTTCTTTTTTCAGTCTTTTTCCCTTGCAGGCAGAACATTCCACATCGCTCATATAGCCTTCAAGGTCGTTTTTGGCATAATCGCTGGTTGACTCGGCATATCGTCTTTCAAGGTTATTTATTACTCCCTCAAAATCGCTTGCATACTGAGTTTTAAAGCCTGCTACATCTCTTGTAAGCTGTAGTTTTTGTCCCTGAGTTCCATAGAGAAAGATATCCAAGGCATCAGGATCAAGATTTTCAACAGGCTCATCAAGAGAAATCCCATAAGTTTCCGAAATAGCTTTATAGTACATCATAGCAATGGAATTATCCTCAAGGCTATTCCAGCCTGAGGCTTTTATTGCACCCTGACGAATGGAAAGTGATTTATTCGGCACAACAAGCTTCGGGTCTATTTTTTTGAAAACTCCCAGACCTGTACATTTTTCGCAGGCACCATACGGGTTATTGAAAGAAAACATTCTGGGCGTAAGCTCTTCAATGGAAACATTATGCTCAGGGCAGGAATAATTCTGGGAAAAGTGCATTTCCTTTCCGCCGATAACATCAACGGTAAGAAGTCCCCCTGTAAGTCCCGATACTATTTCTATACTGTCGGTCAGACGGGATTTTATGCCCTCCTTAATCACAAGACGGTCAACAACAATTTCTATAGTATGTTTTTTATTTTTCTCCAGTTCAATTTTCTCAGACAGGTCATATATAATTCCGTCTATTCTTACACGAACATATCCTGATTTTCTCGCCTGGTCAAGCTCTTTTTTATATTCGCCCTTTCGTCCTCTGACAATAGGTGCTAAAAGCTGAATTTTCGTTCCCTCAGGCAGCTCCATAATCTTATCCACGATCTGGTCAATAGTCTGCTGTCTGATTTCACGTCCGCAGACAGGGCAATGAGGAACGCCTATTCTTGCATAAAGCAGGCGGAGATAATCATATATTTCGGTAACCGTTCCCACTGTGGAACGAGGATTCTTAGAAGTGGTTTTCTGGTCTATGGAAATGGCAGGGGAAAGTCCCGTTATGGAATCCACATCCGGCTTTTCCATCTGTCCTAAAAACTGTCTTGCATATGAGGACAGCGACTCCATATATCTTCTCTGACCGTCTGCAAAAATTGTATCAAAAGCAAGAGAAGACTTGCCTGAACCTGACAATCCCGTCATAACGATAAGCTTATCTCTCGGCAATGTCACATCAACATTTTTCAGATTGTGTTCTCTTGCACCTTTAATTATAATTTCATTATTCTGCATTTTTTTGCTCCTTTAATTTTCGTAAAAACTCATCTGATTCTTCTCTGGAATGAAAAACGATAATTTTTCTATCGGAAAATTCTTCAAGCAGATTTTCTATAACAGGATTTTGCTTTGATCTGAAATTTTTAATATATTCAAAAAATTCAGGGTCAAATTCTGTTTCAATCCACGGCATATCCTCTCTTGGTTTGCCGATACGTGATTCAGCGCTTTGTAAACAAAGTTCCGTTGGATAATCAAGCCACAACACCGTATCGCATTTTTCAATTCTTGCTTTCAATGTACGTTTATAGTTACCGTCGATTATCCATTTATCTTTACTGAGTATTCCGCTGAGCTTACAGTCAAATTCACTTTGAGTTACATTGGTTTTATCGGCTTTATGCCAAAGCATATCCAGGTAATAAAGCGGCAGACCTGTAATATCTCTAAGCCTTCTTGCAAATGTACTTTTGCCGCTGCCGGGGCAGCCGATAACAAGAATTCTTTTCATTTTTCCCCCTGAATCAATAAATGCAATTCTGTCTTGAATGATTGCTTTTATTTTCTATAATCATCACGAATAAACGGTTTTTCAATTTTTTCAAAAACGAGCATTTTATATTTCTGAGGATGCCTGTAAGCATTGCCATGAACCTCTTCGGAACGATATTGACGCAGCATATCCATATCAAATTCCGCAAGATAAATTCCCTCATCCTCCCCTGCCTCAAGAATACACATATCCCTTGACGCGGACAGGTCGGGAAGATATGCAGCTCCGTCAAATGCCGAAGAATGTCCGTTTGAGTCTGATTTGCCTTTCGGATAATTGCAGGTGGCAATTCCCACCATATTTTCAAAAGCTCTTGAACGCAGCTGAGCAAGCCTGTTTATCTCCATAGGGCAGGCATTGGGCACAAGTATAATTTCCGCACCTTTAAGCATCAGAATTCTTGCACTTTCAGGAAATTCTCTGTCGTAACATATCATACTGCCAACTTTTATATTTCCCACTGCTGTATCTAAATCCGCAACATAAAAATCATCACCTGCTGTAAGCAATTTCTCTTTTCCAAAATCACAGGTATGAACCTTTGCATAATGCAGCTTTTTTTCGCCGTGTCTGTCAAACAGAATAATACTGTTTCTCGGCGACGGTTCATAACTTTCTAAAAAAGTTATTCCCACAGCCATATCAAGCTCTTTGGCAAGCTCTCCGAATCTGCATATAAAATCACTGCTATGGGATATTGAAAGCTCACGGAGTCCGGCTGCATCGTCTTTTGGTATAAAGTAGCCGTCACTCCACATCTCAGGAAACAAGGCAATGTCAGCACCCATACTTTTTGCCTTTATACAAGCGTCTCTTCCCTTTTCAAACTGCTCTTTAAGGCTGCCGGCAGGCAGCAGCTGCAGCAAAGCTATTTTCAGTTTCATATATATTTTTCCTTTCGCTACTTCTTTTCTCCCTTTAACTCTGCAATCTTGTCACGCAGGAATGCGGCGTGTTCAAATTCCAGCATTTTCGCCGCCTCTTTCATTTCCTTTGTAAGCTTGTCAACCAATGCATTGGTTTCTTTCTTTGAAAGCTTGGATTTCTGTCTTGCGGAATATTCCACTTCTTCTTTCGTAGAGATCTCAATAACATCACGAACGTCCTTGACAATGGTTTTCGGCACTATTCCATGCTCTTCATTGAATTTCATCTGAATTGCCCGACGTCGTTCAGTTTCGCTGATAGCTGATTCCATTGAACGGGTGACCGTGTCGGCATACATTATAACCTTGCCGTTTGCATTTCTTGCTGCTCGTCCTATTGTCTGAATCAGCGAGCTTTCGGAACGGAGAAATCCCTCTTTATCAGCGTCCAGTATTGCCACAAGTGAAACCTCAGGAATATCCAATCCCTCTCTCAGCAGGTTGATTCCCACAAGCACATCAAATTCCCCCAGACGCAAATCACGGATAATTTCCATACGCTCTATGGTATCAATATCGTGATGCAGATATCTTACTGCAATGCCGAAATTTTTCAGGTATGCTGTCAGATCCTCTGCCATTTTCTTTGTAAGCGTTGTAACAAGTACACGCTCGTTCTTTTCGATTCTTATATTTATTTCAGAAAGCAGGTCTTCGATCTGTCCCTCTATAGGGCGAACGGATATTTCAGGATCAAGAAGTCCTGTAGGGCGGATAACCTGCTCAACTATCTGCTCTGAATGTTCTTTTTCATACGGTCCGGGAGTTGCGGAAACGAACACAGCCTGATTTATATGGCTTTCAAACTCACTGAAAGTAAGCGGTCTGTTATCCAGTGCCGAAGGAAGCCGGAAACCATAGTCCACAAGCGTTTGTTTTCTTGCTCTGTCACCTGCATACATTCCTCTGACCTGGGGCAGAGAAACATGGGACTCATCCACAAAAAGCAGAAAGTCCTTTGGCATATGGTCAAGAAGGGTATAGGGCTGTGCACCTTTAGGTCTTCTTGCCATAACACGGGAATAGTTTTCAATACCGCTGCAAAAACCAACCTCTTCAAGCATTTCAATATCATAATTGGTACGCTGAGCAATTCGCTGAGCCTCAATAAGCATATCCCTGTCCCTGAAATATTTTATACGCTCATCAAGCTCCTGACGGATATCCGCAATAGCCTCTTTCATCTTATCTCTGCCCACAACATAGTGAGTAGCAGGGAAAATTGCAGCATATGACACAACGCTCAATACTTCTCCCGTTACAACATTTATCTTCGATATTCTATCAATTTCGTCGCCGAAAAACTCAATTCGTATAGCGGTATCCGTTGAACTTGCGGGGAACACTTCCACAACATCTCCGCGAACTCGGAAGGTCTTACGCTCAAAGCTTATATCGTTGCGTGAATACTGTATTCCCACAAGTTCTGCCATAAGCTGATCTCTTGATTTCTGCATACCTATACGCACCGATACAAGCATATTTTTATATTCCTCAGGTGCACCGATTGAGTAAATACAGGACACGCTGGCAACAATTATAACATCACGTCTTTCAGCTATTGCCGATGTGGCAGAATGTCTCAGCTGGTCAATTTCATCATTAACAGAGGAATCCTTTTCAATATAAACATCAGTACTGGGAACATAAGCCTCAGGCTGATAATAATCATAATACGACACAAAATACTCTACGGCATTATCTGGAAAGAATTCACGGAATTCCGAACAAAGCTGTGCCGCAAGAATTTTATTATGTGCCAGAACAAGTGTAGGACGGTTTATCCTTTCAATGACATTTGCCATTGTGAAAGTTTTTCCGCTTCCCGTTACGCCCATTAACGTCTGCTCACGGTCACCGTTTTTTATGCCCTCAACCAACTTGTTCACAGCCTGCTCCTGATCTCCCTCAAGCTTATAGTCAGACACCAGCTTAAACTTATCCATAGCTCCCTCCAAAAATCGAACTTTTGTTTCTATTTCTATTATACACTAAAAATTTAAAAATGTAAAGTGCATTATTCACAAACATATTGTATCATATACATATAAAACAGTTTCGGGAGATTCCAATGAAAGAATTTATTATAAACAAAAATGATGCAGGACAGCGTACAGACAAATTTATAGCAAAAGCTATACCTCTGCTGCCAAAGAATTTAATGTACAAATACATTCGTCTTAAACGCATAAAAATCAACGGCAAACGCTGTGAAATCTCCACACGTCTTTGCGAAGGGGACAAAATGCAGCTTTACATCAATGATGAATTTTTTGAAAGCCAGAATGACAACCGGCTCGCATTTTTAAAAGCACCCACATCTCTTAATATTGTTTACGAAGATGAGAACATTATGCTTCTGGACAAGAAATGCGGACTGGTGGTTCACAAAGATGAAAGCGGTACTGCTGACACCCTTATAAACCGCATACTGCATTATCTCTATGAAAAAGGTGAATACAACCCCGAAAGCGAACATTCCTTTACTCCTGCCTTATGCAACAGAATTGACCGAAACACAGGGGGAATTGTAATCTGTGCTAAAAATGCGGAGTCATTAAGAATACTCAACCAAAAAATAAAGGACAGAGAAATTCACAAGAAATATTTATGTATTACAGTGGGCATCCCACCGAAAAAGCATGATAAATTAAAAGCATATCTTGAACGAAACGAACAGACAAAGACGGTTAAGATATCCTCAAAGAAAACCCACAGCAACAAAACTATAATCACAGAATACACGGTTCTGAAAGCAAACACAAAGGACAACCTTGCACTGCTCGAAGTAAATCTCATAACAGGAAGAACTCATCAGATAAGAGCTCACATGGCATACATGGGATATCCTTTACTGGGTGACGGAAAATATGGCAGCAATCAGGTCAACCGCCGTTTCGGCATTAAAACTCAGGCTCTTTATTCATACAAGACGAGCTTTGAGTTTACAACCGATGCAGGAATTTTATCCTATCTGAACGGAAAAGAATTTTCGACAGGCGACGTCTGGTTCATAGACAAATTTTTTGAGTAAGTATTTATTGAAATATGACAGCAAGTATGTTATAATTACCTTATTGATTTTAATCTACAACAGGCAGCACACAAGGAGATTTTTCTATGAGTGAAACAAACACAAATGAAAATACAAACAAAGCAAACTACAATGATATTGACAGCAGAATTCCCACAGGCAAATACATAATCAAAGCCTTATTAGGCTGGCTGGAATGTGAATTTTTCGGGATTTTTGTATTCCTGTTCTTCTGGTCCTTTGTATCTGTAGCAGGAGTTGCCGGAAATGTGATTTTCACAATTATCGGCATTCTCATTATTGGCTGCATAATGATGGACAAGGGATTGAAGTTGGGTAGCGAGGCTCGCCAGAAGGTCTCACTTCACGGTGCAAAGCCATGCAAATATTTAGGCTTTGGTCTCGGCGCTGCGGCAATGATTCCTTCCTACATCGTTTACTTTATACTTATTCTTTCAAGACTTGGAGTTATCGGTAACTTCCTTCCCGTTTACA
>JBJFBR010000080.1:3916-10757 GCA_051888545.1 Oscillospiraceae bacterium | reverse complement strand
TTTATACTTATTCTTTCAAGACTTGGAGTTATCGGTAACTTCCTTCCCGTTTACAAAATTATCAATGCAGGATTTTTCCCGTTAATTGACGTTTTTGCACACGCTGTATCAATCAATGACGCATCAATCGGCTTATTCATTGTAATGGCAATAGCTCCCCTGCTTTACATGTTCTCCATGGGATTAGCTTTTGTCTGGGGCTACAACAATGTTGATCTGAAAACAAAACTCATGTACAGAGACAAGAATTAATATTTACAACAAAACTAAAAGGCAAGCTAACACAGCTTGCCTTTTTATATGCCAACATACTTAACTGATCGTTTTTCCTTTATTCTTATCTTCGCTGCCCTTATTTGCTTTTGCCTGTCTCTCAAGCTCAACATTATCCTCAAAGATAAGTTCTTCGTCATCTTTCAGCTTCAGATAATCAAACTCAGGGTTATCCTGTCCCAGCTTATCGTAGTACGGCTGGATAACATATTTTCGTATTACCGGATAGCAGTTGAATCCGGTTACAAAACTTAAAAACGAGAACGGAAGGAACGGCATAATAAATACCGTATACGGGAAGAAAAGAATCAACACCGCTAATACAGCTATCCATGTAAGCAGTGTGAACATTGTGCTTTTAAAGCCAAGACTTACAAGGAAAAATGAGTTTTTGAGTATTTGCGTCAGTTTCAGATTTGTTGAAACTATCATAAGGTAAATATAAAAATGCATCATTATAAACATAAGAGATATGCTTATAAACAGCACAAGAGGTATATACATTACTGAATTTGCTTTTGCAAGATCCTGGTATACCGGAAGGCCCACAAATATTGCCGCTATAAATACAAGGTCAATGAGTCCCATTACAAAAGCCTGCTTAAAGTTGCTCTTAAAGGCTTTCCAGAAATCAGACCATATAAAGGCATTTCTTTCCTGAGAATAATTTCTTGCCACCTTTGTCAGACCGGCCACCGCAGGGCCAAAGGTGACAATGGGTATGCAGGCAAGTATGAATATTAAATTCAGCTCTATCAATCGCCAGAAGCGAATACCGTAAATTTCAAAGAATTTGAAAAATCCCTTCTTCTCCATTGGTGCCTTTGGTATACCCATACCAGGCTCATCATAGTTCTTTTTAAATAACGACATATTGTTTTTCCTTTCCACAGCATTATGCTGAAATTAACATCCCGCTTAAATTCTCCCGCAAAAAACCAAAGCACACAAGCAGTCCACTGCCGCTGCAACCGCAGTAACTGCCTCAAGGACCAGAAATTTCACCGCATAAAGTTTTACGGTTTCTCTGAGTCCGCTTGTATGTCCAAGGGTCAATATATTTGTAAGTATTATATTTGAAAGACCTACCGCTTCTCTCGCCGATGAAATCACCGCATACATTGAAATTATACCACAGGGCAAAACCAGACAAAGACTCAGCAATATACCTTGCTGCTGGCTCTGAACATAAATTTCTGCCGAAAGCATACCAAGAATTATTCCTTTCAGCAGCGGTATAAGCACTTCAAGCGGCTGCGAAATGGCTGAAAAGCCAAGAACAAATGCAATGATTATAAAAACGCTGGTACTTCCAAAGGAAGAAAACAAAATTCCTGCAAAGGATTTGCTCTCTCTCAGTCTGAGAAAGTTTTCAGCTGAAAATGAAGTATCTGAAAGCAGGTTCACACCCAATTTACAGCACATCACCCCCACAAAAACTCCCACAGCCGACATAACCGTCAGAAATATAAAAAATCGGATACCATGTATAAAATCTTTGCTTGTCCCGTTATTTTGCATATATACTACCGTCCTTTCAATCCGTTTGTGCATGGTAATATATATGCTAATTATTTTTTAAAAATTACTTTGAAAGCTCATAGGCACGTTTTGTGCAGGCTTCACAGGCATTTTTAACCGTCTGTTCAAGATTGCCTTCTCTCAGCTGTTCCAAGCCTGCTATAGTTGTACCGCCCTTTGAGGACACCTTTTCAATAAGAGTATCAATAGTATCACCGCTGTCGGTAATCATTTTTGCCGAACCTATCAATGTTTTGGAAAACAGCTTTTTTGCTGCCTGTTCATCAATGCCCACAGACTCCGCATAGTCAATAAATGCCTTTGCATAAAGATATATGAATGCAGGAGATGAGCCGTTTATGGCAATAATCTCTTTCATTTTATCCTTTGGTACAACTGCATATTCACCGCACTGACCGAATATATTGCACACAAGGTCAAATTCCTCATCGCTGACGCTGTCTGATCTTGAAAGTGCTGTTGCACCCTCGCCAAGAAGCAGCGGTGTATTAGGCATAACAAGAACGACCTTTGCATTTTCAACAGTTTTTGACGAAATATATTTATCGTCAATTCCTGCACAGATTGAAACTATAACTGTTTCTTTTGTAACTGCCGTTTTTATCTCTTCAAGCACCTCGTCAAGCTGCTGAGGTTTAACAGCCAGAAAAACAATTCCGCATTTTTCGGCAACCCCGGCACAGCTTTTGCAAGCCGTAACGCCGATACTTTCTGCTCTTTCCAGTGACGGAGCAAATTTATCATAAGCAAAAAGCTTAACGCTGTCTTTGAGCTTGCTGCCTGAAATGCCTTTCATAATTGCATAGCCCATATTTCCTGCTCCGATAAAGCCTATATTATTCATTTTGCAGTTCCTTTCATATCAAGAATCAAATAAATATAACTTTTTATCAGGTTTCTGCCTCGTCGCATAAAAGATGTGGGGCATCTTACCTAAGTTATAATTATACACCGAAACAACCAATAAATCAAGCTTTTTTTACAAAAGCACCTGACACTTTATGTCACATAATAACCAAGAATGTTAATAAATAAGCTATTGACTTTAATTTGCTTTCACGTTATAATTATTAATGAATATTAAATTAATAAAAAAGGATTGATTTCATGCTTTTAAAAGGCTCAGACGTTATAATTGAATGTTTGCTCGAGCAGGGTGTCGATACGGTTTTCGGCTATCCCGGAGGAGCTGTTCTGAATATCTATGACTCACTTTACAGATATTCTGATAAAATCAGACACATCATTACGGCTCACGAACAGGCTGCCTGCCACGCTGCCGACGGCTTTTCAAGAACTACCGGCAGAACAGGAGTTGTTATTGCAACTTCCGGCCCCGGTGCCACAAACCTTGTAACAGGTCTTGCTACTGCTTATATGGATTCCATTCCTATGGTTGCAATTACGGGAAACGTAACCACTTCACTTTTAGGTCTTGACAGTTTCCAGGAAGTTGACATATGCGGAATTACGATGCCTATAACAAAGCACAACTACATAGTAAAAGACCCTGCTGAATTAGTTGACACTATCCGTGAGGCTTTTGCCGTTGCAAACGAGGGCAGAAAAGGACCTGTTCTTATAGATATTCCAAAGGACATTACTGCTGCCGACATTGAATACGAAAAAAGTGCTCCGAAGGAGATAATTCATCACAATCCAAATGACATCAATGAAAAGATTGAAAAAGCAGCAGAGCTTATAAAAGAATCCGAAAAGCCTTTCATATATGCAGGAGGCGGAGTTGTTTCCTGCGACGCTATAAACGAAATGGCTGAATTTGCCGAGAAATGCGATGCTCCTGTATCTTTGTCACTTATGGGACAATGTGCATATGACAACACAAGCAAAGCATATATCGGAATGCTTGGTATGCACGGTACAAAGACTTCTGCTCTGGCTCTTCATGCCTGCGACCTTATGATCGTTCTCGGTTCACGCTTTTCTGACCGTGTTATATGCAATGCAGATACATTCGGCAAAAACACAAAAATCCTGCACATTGAAATTGACCCTGCCGAAGTCGGCAAGAATATTGAGCCATACGAATCGGTTATAGGGGACGTTAAATACATATTACAGAAAATCAACGAGCTTTTGCCTGACCAGCACCATGAAGAATGGATGGCTCAGGTTATGGACTGGAAGAAAACCTATGGGCTGAAAATGGTTCCTGTTGAAAGCGAAGACGAAGTTCTGCCACAGGATGTTATTGAAGAACTTGACAGACTTACTAACGGTGAAGCTATTATTACCACTGAAGTAGGTCAGCATCAGATGTGGGCTGCACAGTACTACAACTTCAAATGCCCGAGAAGCTTTGCATCAAGCGGCGGACTTGGTACAATGGGATACGGACTTGGTGCTGCAATGGGTGCAAAGGTAGGAAATCCTAACAGAACGGTAATCAACATTGCAGGTGACGGCAGTTTCTTTATGAACTGCAACGAGCTTTCAAGCCTTGCAAAGCACAACATTCCTGTTATTGAGCTTGTTTTTGAAAACGATGTTCTGGGAATGGTTCGTCAATGGCAAAGACTTTTCTATGACAAGAGATTTTCACAGACTAACATTGAGCGAGGCACTGATTTGATGAAGCTTGCCGAAGCTTTCGGAATCGAAGGAATCCGCATTACAAAGGAATCTGAAATCAAGCCAATGCTGGAGAAGGCATTAAAATGCGGCAGACCGTGTCTTGTAGAATGTGTAATCAACAAAGACGTTAATGTTCTGCCAATGGTTCCTGCCGGAAAAGACGTTTACAATCCTATAATGGATATTGAACTGAATTAATTTTACACACGGACATCATATCATTGTATATGGTGTCCCTTTTTGTCCGGATATAAATATAATTTGAGTTCCCTTGTGCTTGCAATTTGCCATTGCCTGTGATATAATTATAACATTATAGTATTAAAAAGCGGATTTATTAAAACTGGAGGAGTAATTATGGCATCAAATTGGAGAAACAATATATCATTTTCTATTTTCGGCGAAAGTCACGGTCCTGCAATCGGGGTATGTATGGACAATGTTCCTGCAGGTGAACCTCTTGATATGGACAAGATCATGCACTTTATGTCAAGACGTGCTCCTAAGCAAAACAGAACATCTACTCAAAGACGTGAAAAAGATATGCCGCAGATTATGTCAGGATTCTTTAACGGCAAAACTACAGGTACTCCTCTTTGCGCTTTAATTCAGAACACTGACCAGCATTCCAATGACTATTCAAACATCTCAAAACTAGCTCGTCCCGGACATGCCGACTATACGGGTGCTCTTCGCTACAATGGTTTCAACGACCCCAGAGGCGGCGGACATTTTTCCGGCAGACTTACTGCTCCGCTCTGCTTTGCAGGTGCTGTTGCAGGACAAATTCTTGAAAGACGGGGAATTTATGTAGGCGCTCACATTGCTGAAATACACAAAATAAAAGACCGTTCTTTTGACCCGATCGGTACAACCCGTGAGGACGTTATAAAGATTCGTGAAAAGGAGTTCCCTACTATTTCTGACGCTCAGGGCATCAAAATGGTAGAAGACATTGACAAGGCAAGAAAAAGTCAGGACAGTGTGGGCGGAATTATAGAATGTATTGCCATTAACGTTCCTGCAGGAATCGGTTCTCCGATTTTTGACGGCCTTGAAAACACAATAGCTCAGCTTATTTTCGGCATTCCTGCCGTAAAAGGACTGGAATTCGGAGCAGGATTCAATGTATCCAAAATGCTCGGCTCTGAAAACAATGATGAATTTTATGTGGACGACAACGGTCACGTTGTTACAAGAACTAACTTCCACGGAGGTATTCTCGGCGGCATATCCTCAGGTATGCCTATTACATTAAAGGTCGCATTCAAGCCTACTCCTTCAATTTCACAGCCTCAGCAGACTGTTGACTACTCAGCTCTGAAAAACGAAACCATAAACATTAAAGGCAGACATGATCCATGCGTTGTTCCAAGAGCTGTTCCATGCGTTGAGGCAGCTGTAAATCTTGCTTTGCTTAATCACATGATTCAGTATCCTAATTTTTAATGAGGCTTAAAAATGGAACAAAACTATATCGACAACATACATCCCAGTCTGCTTAGTCCTACTGATGTTTACGAAGTAAAAATTCTTCTGGCATATTTTCTGTATCAGATTGAAAAGCCGGTCACTCCTGCCCAGCTTCTGGAAATTGCCACAGGGGAAAACATTGTGAACTATTTTCTCTATTCTCAGGCTATTGCAGAAATGCTGGAAAATGAAACTATTGTACTTTCAGAAATCGAAGGCATTGAATACTATATTCTTACCGACAAAGGAAAAGACGGCGCCGTCAACTTCAAAAAGCTTGTAAAGAAAAGTGTCCGTGACAGAATTTATGCTGCGGGACTGAGATTTTTCACCAAGCTGAGAAACAGTCAGAATATTGAATTTAACATCAGTCAGCTTGAAAAGGGCTACAGCGTTCGCTGCATATGCAGGGACGGCGATATAAGTCTTATGGACATCACTCTTTTTGCACCTGACAAGGAACAGGCTGAATATATCAAATCAAAAATCAGCATCAATCCTTCAGATTTCTACAGCAATGTTATAGATTACATTATTAAAAATGAGGAATATGTTCCAAGCATAAGTGAAGACAATTAATATATTTTCAGGAAATGCCCGATATTTTGGGTATTTCCTTTTTTATCAAATTAAGATAACCTAACTTTTCTCAATTTATCATATTTTTATCACATAGAAGATTATAATATAAAATATAGAACAAAAGAAAGGCAACAACAAAATACAAAATATAATTTTAAGGAGAGACTAATATGGATAACCTGAATCAAAACGGTAATGAATTCAATAATTCAAATGAAACGAATGACAATACATCACCGCAGGAAAATCAAACAGCTCAGGGCGCTCAGCAGAGCACTCAAAATACTCAGAGTACTCAGCAGAACACACAGGGAACTCAATACCAATACAGTTATAACGGACAGCAAAATCAATATCAGAATTACGGCTATCAGGG
>JBJFBR010000080.1:0-3816 GCA_051888545.1 Oscillospiraceae bacterium | reverse complement strand
ACCAATACAGTTATAACGGACAGCAAAATCAATATCAGAATTACGGCTATCAGGGCTATAACAACAATCCAAACAACTTTAATGAATTTTCATACCAGCCGCCTAAAAAGAAAAAACACAAAGGTTTGGTCACAGCAGTGGTTGTCGTTCTTTGTGCGGCAGTAGTCGGAGTAACGGGAGTTGTGGGAGTTTCCGTATTCAGCAAGAAAGACGGAAACGAAAGCGGCACATCACCCAGCAATACAACAGCTTCTGCAAACAAGGATGATTCATCATCAGAGCGTACAAACCTTCCGACCATTGAACAGCTTTCTACACCTGATGACGCTATGAAAATTCCTGACATTGTTAAAAAGGTTTCACCTTCAGTTGTAGGAATCTCCTGCATTACTGAAAGCGGTACTGTTACCGGAACAGGTATTATAATGAGTGAAGACGGATACATCATTACAAATGCTCACGTTGTTGACGGTGCAAGTGCAATTTCAGCTGTTCTTCCAAGCAACTATGACGGCAAGGATTCCTCATCCACAGCAGACAGCAGCTCAGAAACAGACAAAGACATTGCAAACGCTTTCAAGGACAGCGATGACAACGAAAACTCTATTAAAGCAGAACTTATCGGTAAGGATACTCAGACAGACATTGCAGTTATTAAGATAAACAAAACAGGTCTTTCACCCGTTGAATTCGGTAAATCAGCTGACGTACAGGTTGGTGAGGCTTCAATTGTAATCGGTAACCCTCTTGGCTTAGATCTTGCAAACTCTGTAACAGCAGGCATTATTTCTGCTACAGACAGAACCCTTACAATTGATGACAGAACAATGAATCTTATTCAGACAGACGCCGCTATTAACAGCGGTAACTCCGGCGGTCCATTAATTAACGCATACGGTCAGGTTATTGGTATTACATCTGCAAAGGTTGCATCAACATATGGTGAAGCACTCGGCTTTGCAATTCCTATTGACGAAGCTTTGCCAATCGTTAAAGACCTTATGGAAAACGGTTATGTTAAAAACAGACCAACACTTGGCATAAGCGGTATGAACATATCAGATATCTACTCACAGTACTATGATGTTCCAAAAGGATTTATTGTTAAGTCTGTAACAGCCGGAAGTGCTGCTGAAAAGGCAGGTATTCAGGAAAACGATATCATTGTTGGTATTCAGGGCAACCTTATTGAATCAATAGAAGAATTCAATGCTATAAAAGAAAAATACAAAGCAGGAGATACTATTACAGTTTCCCTCTACAGAAACAAAAAGATAACCGATGTTAAGGTAACACTTGACGAAATGAAAGAAACCGACACAGACAGCTCTGAAAATCAGCAGCAAGAGCAGGATCAGCTTCAAGAATTCTACAAAAAGTTTGGTTTCTGATCAACACGCTTACTTCACAAATTTTTTCATATATTTCCTCTGGGAAAGACTGTCGCATCAGATGCGGCAGTCTTTTCTATTATACATTTATATACGGCACAAAAAACCCGGACATATGTCCGGGATTAATCTTATAATTCTATTTTATTAATTGCTCAGCTGATATCGCTTCTTCACAACAAGTGAAATCACTGCAATGGAAATAATAACTCCGCCGCAGATATAAAGGATTGTTCTGCCCATTCCACCGGTTTCAGGTGCTTCTGCTATATAAGACGAATTTTCAATACTAATGGTAATAACACCTGTATTTACATTTCCCGCACCTTCAACCTCTTCATAATCAGCTCCTTCTTTTTCAGCTTTATACAGATATTTTAAAGCCTCAAGAGGATTTACGTCATCATTAAAAAGTTCAACTTCAGAGGTCAGCTCTGATTCAATTTTAAAGGCAACGTTCTTGCTGAGATATCCGTCAGGTGCTTTCAGCTCCTCAAGCACATATTCCCCTGAACCGATACCGCTTATTTTAAATTCACCCTTATCATCAGAAACAGCAAGATATTCAGAGTCATCTGATGTGACTTCTTTGTCTTCCCACTCAATAATCTTTGATATTCCGTTTGAATTTTCAAAGCGGGCATATTGTCCATCATTATTTTTCAATGCAAATGCTGCACCTTCAAGCTTTGAATTCTTATCAACAGAATCAATTTTTGTAGCGTCAATTTCATATGTAAAAACCTTTACCTCATCAGAAGTTGTTACGCCTGTTGAATCAGTATCATTCTGATTATTGGAGTAAACAAAAGCGGCTTTATTGGAATTTCCTGTATCTTTCGGCGAAATTGAGAGATTATCACCATTACAAAGCTTTGCTTTATATTCCACAATGATCATATCTCCTGCACTAAAAGTATTTCCGCTTTTATCTTTACAATCCTTTAAGTTATCACAGGATATATCAAATCCATATTCAGCCCATGAATATTCAAAAGGACAATTACCATCAGAATCTGTTATCAGATCACTTTCTGTAACATCAGCATTTCTGCTTAAAGCATACCCCAATGTTCCGCTCTTTTTATAGCACTTAAAGCTTTCTGCATCTACACTATAAACATCTGTATTAAGGCTGTCCTTGAATTGAGCATAATAATCGCTGTATGAGTCATAATCTGCCGGAAGTGCAGCATACAAGCGGAATGAAATCATATCTCCCACAGTTGCATCAGTTACATCCTGCCAGCTTTTTGTATCGCTTCTTTCGTCAAGCACCTTTATTTCCACTGTGGGAACATAAAGTTTTGCCATAACTTCTACCACATTAACACTATCAGCTGTTCCGCCTTTTGCCGCTTTGAGCAATCCGCTGGTCCATACGACGTTTTCAGCCTGATTTTCACCCTTATAAGACTCTCCCAGAACCATCCAATATCCATCGCTCAGATCTTCCGGAGTCTTTCCTGTTTCGTTGTCAACCGAAGCAGAATTAGTGTCAATTTTATACTTAGCCATCGTTTTAGCAAAAGTTTTTACCAAACTTGAATTATCATCTTCTTTGCTAAGCACAACAGCACATTTTCTTGCAATTTCTGCAGCAGAATAAGCCTTTCCGTTACTGTCCTCAAAGCAATTATTATCGGTAAATTCAGTAATTTTCTTGAGATCATTAATGAGGCCTTCATTAACGTCTATACCGTTTCCCCAATCCTGAACTATATCATAGTTTGAATTTTTCAATTTAAAAACCTGATAGGCATTATATTTTATACTGTGTGTACCATTAAATTCACTGACTTTAATACAGTTATGACCTTCGTTTGGATAATCCGCAAAAGCTACCATACTAAGAGATGCTGCACTTACAGTTAAAAGTACTGCTGCAGCAAAAGAAGCCAGGCGTTTGGTTATATACGCAAGTTTCATATTTTCACCTTCAAAAACATATCAACCGAACAATATGTTTAAAAATTTCAACTAACTACATTATAACATACTTTTCTTGATTTGTCAATAATTCATAAAGATATGCTATTTATCATTGGCTTATTCAGCTTAAACAACAAATGACATACTATTTCATTCGCTTTTCAAAGAACAAAGCTTCCCTTGGGTTTACAAGGGAAGCCTGGAACAAGTCAGTCCCTCTGAGATTTTCTGCAAATAAAAGCAATACCGGAAAGAAGAAGGATAGTACCGATAGCATAGAAAACGCCTGTACCCATATCACCTGCTTCGGGAAGTTCTTTACCAGGACGGTCATAAACATATATTTCAGGCTTTGACTGAGTTATGGATATATAATTCATATTAAGCATATATCCGTCAGGGGCTGCGATCTCACGAACGTAGTATTTATTGTCAATACCCTCTTCATTCTTATTGTCTTTCAAGCCGTTCCATAAGATTCTTCCGTTTTCAT
>JBJFBR010000079.1:0-3265 GCA_051888545.1 Oscillospiraceae bacterium | reverse complement strand
CGGGTTTTTGCCGTCCCGATGAATCGGAGCATGACGCTTTTATAAGCGGTCACAGCTCAAATTCTGTTTCGGCGGCTCTGGGAATAGCCACTGCAATGAAGCTCAAAGGGGATAATCACCATGCCATAGCCGTTCTGGGCGACGGCGCATTTACGGGCGGTATGGTCTTTGAAGGGCTGAACAATGCCGGAAAAAGCAAAACCAATATAATACTGGTACTTAATCATAATGAGATGTCTATTTCCAAGAATGTGGGGGGATTGGCAAAATATCTGTCATCAATCCGCACTACGGAACATTATACACGGACAAAACGCGTTATTCTGAAAATTCTTGATAAAATCCCCGTAATCGGCAAGCCTCTTATAAAAATAGTTAAAGGTTCAAAGACGGCAGTTAAAAGTGCAGTTCTTCACAGTACTTTGTTTGAAGAGCTGGGCTTTGAATTTGTGGGACCTGTTGACGGTCATAATATAAAAGAGCTTGAGCAGGCGTTAAGAGCCGCTCAGTCCTATCAAAAACCTGTTGTACTGCAAATCAAAACCACAAAAGGAAAAGGCTATGAACCTGCTGAAAAAAATCCCGGGGCATATCACGGAGTGGGAAGCTTTGATGTTAAAACAGGCAGCCTGAAAGCATCGTCAAAAGAGAATTTTTCCAAAGTGTTCGGCAAGGAGCTTGTCAGCCTTGCAAAAAATGACAATACCATATGTGCGGTTACAGCAGCTATGAAATACGGCACGGGACTGCAGTATTTTTCAAAGGAATATCCGGAAAGATTTTTTGATGTGGGGATTGCCGAGGAACACGCAGTTACTTTCTGCGGCGGACTTGCATCAATGGGAATGAAACCTGTTTTTGCCGTGTATTCATCATTTCTGCAGAGAAGCTATGACCAGATAATTCATGACCTGGCTATATGCAATACTCATTGCGTTCTGTGTGTGGACCGTGCAGGAATCGTCGGAAGTGACGGCGAAACTCATCAGGGACTGTTTGATGTGCCCATGCTCACATCAATTCCCCATGTAACCATATATTCTCCTGCCAACTATGATGAACTGAGACTTTGTCTGAGGCAGGCAGTTTATGCCGAAAGCGGTGTTGTTGCTGTGAGATATCCTAGAGGTTCTCAGGGAAAAATTGCTGCTGACGAAAAGCCTTCACTAAGCTACAGCTATACGGAAAAGGGAAGTGATATTCTCCTTGTAACCTATGGCAGACTTTATGATAATGTTGTGCTGGCAAGTGAGATACTGGAAAAGAACCATATTCAATGCGATGTCCTGAGACTTACAAAAATATATCCGCTTATAGACGATGTGGTGAGAATTATGTCCAGGTATCGTGTTGTTGCGTTTTTTGAAGAATCATATCACAGCGGCTGCGTGGGTGAAAAATATGCGGCAGCGTCAAATCATACAGCTTCATTTGCCATAAACGGTTTTGTAAAGCATGGAGAAGTGGATAATCTTCTTGATGAAAACGGTTTGTCAGCGGAAAAGATCGCTATGCGGGTCAGGGATCTGGTGAAATATGAGTAAACGTCTTGATGTGTATCTGGTGGAAAACGGCTATGCTCAAAGCCGTGAAAGAGCAAAGAATCTGATCCTCAGCGGCAATGTTTTTGTGAATGATAAATCTGTGCATAAAGCGTCAGTTTCAGTTTCACGGGAAGACAAAATTGATGTTCTCGGCAAAGACCTGGAATATGTGGGCAGAGGAGCATTAAAGCTGAAATATGCTTTTGAATGTTTTGATATATCTGTCAGGGATAAAATATGTGCGGATATAGGTGCTTCAACCGGTGGATTTACTCAGATTATGCTTGAAAACGGCGCAGAAAAAGTATATGCGGTGGATGTGGGACATGATCAGCTTGCAGAAATACTGAAAAACGACAGACGGGTAGTAAACTGCGAAGGGATAAATGTGCGGAATCTCACAAAAGATTTTTTTGAAGACAGCATTGAATTTATGGCAGCAGACTTGTCTTTTATATCATTAAAGCTGGTAGTTCCTGTTCTGGCAGAATGTCTGTGTGACAACGGTGATTTTGTGGCCCTTATAAAACCTCAGTTTGAGGCAGGAAAGCAGGCATTGAATAAAAAAGGCTTAGTTCGCGGCAAAAAAGACCATATACGGGTTCTGATTGAGCTTACCCAACTTTTTAAATACTGCGGTTTCAGTGTTATGGGACTGAATGTTTCGGCAATAAAAGGCGGAGACGGGAATATTGAATACATAGCACATCTGAAAAAGTCAGAAGATATGAGCCTGACATTTGATATAAATGAAATTGTAAATTCAGCATTCAGGTAAAAGGAGAGTTGTTTTCAAATGAAAATTTTTGTTTTACCAAATCTTGATAAACAAAATTGCAAAGAATATACCACCAGTGCTTGTATGCTTTTAAATAATTATAAAGCAGAACTTTTTATGAGCAAAAAGTATAATGAACCTTTTAAGGAATTGACATTTGTTAATTTTGTGGAAAATTCCAAAGCAAGCGAATGTGATGTTATAGTTGTAATCGGCGGTGACGGAACAATACTTGAGTGTGCAAATTTTTCATCGGTGTTCCATAAGCCTATTCTGGGAATAAACTGCGGACATCTGGGATTTATGGCATCTCTTGAATATAATGAGCTTGATAAGCTTTCAAAGCTTTGCAGAGGTGAATATACGGTGAGCAGACGTATGATGCTCTCAATAGATATTCAGCCTCGAAATAATGATTCAATGCACTTTACGGCACTTAATGATGTTGTAATATCTAAATGCGATGACTGTAAAATTGCGGATTTTCGTGTCTATAAAAACAAAAGCACTATTGCTACAATCCGTGCAGACGGCATTATACTTTCAACACCCACAGGTGCAACGGCATACTCCATGTCGGCAGGGGGACCGATTATTGAGCCGGATATGGAGTGTATTGAATTTACGCAGATCTGCCCGCATACTATGTTTTCAAGATCTGTAGTACTTTCGCCGGACAGCATCGTAACGGTGAAAACATCTACAGCAAAAGGAGAACATACCGGTGTGTTCGTCGACGGAAATATGGTATATAAGCTTGCAAACAAAGATGTGGTCACAGTTGCAAAAAGCGACCTTCATACAGATATAATAGATATTAACGGAAACAGCTTTTTCTCATCAGTTAATGATAAACTAATGCATCCATTAAAGGAAATAACGGAGGATTAAAATGAAATCGGAAAGACAACAAATGATTCTCAGAATTATATCTGAGGAAAAT
>JBJFBR010000078.1:0-3270 GCA_051888545.1 Oscillospiraceae bacterium | reverse complement strand
CAAGAATCAAAGATCCGATTTGCAGATATGTATTAGAGCGTTTTGTGGAATTTGGCGCACCCAAAGAAATACTGACAAAATCAAAGCCCCATATAGGAACTGACAAACTCCGAGGTATCATAAAATCCATTAGAGAACATATCATATTCTGCGGAGGTGAAATTAAATTTGAAACAGAGCTTTCAGATTTTTCTGTTGAAAATAATTATGTAAAAAAAGCAGTTTGCACTTCAGGAACTATTCCCTGCTCTGCATTGGTTTTAGCTATTGGACATTCTTCTCGAGATACATTTCAGATGTTAGCAGATAAAAACATTTTTCTTGAGCCAAAACCGTTTTCAGTTGGTGTAAGAATTGAGCATACTCAGAACTCAGTAAATGAAAGCTTGTATGGTAAAAATTCTGATAATCCATTATTGCCTGTCGGTGAATATCAGCTGTCACACCGTGACAAATCAGGCCATACCGTTTATACTTTCTGTATGTGTCCGGGTGGAGTAGTAGTTCCTGCTTCATCTGAGAAAGGCGGAATTGTCACTAATGGAATGAGCGAATTTTCACGAAACGGAGATAATGCTAATTCAGCTATGGTTGTTTCAGTATCGCCGAAAGATTTCGGCAGTAATCCATTAGACGGTGTGAAGTTTGCAAAAATCATTGAACAAAAAGCATATAAAACTACCGGTTGTTATTCAGCTCCGGCAACAACAGCAGGTGGCTTTCTTCGTCACTCCCCTGACCTTAACAGCAACATCATTCCAACTTATGCCTTAGGATTGCAACCGGTAGAATTCAGAAACATATTTCCGTCATTTGTAACTGATATGTTAGAAATCGGACTTAATGAATTCTCTCACAAAATGAAATGCTTTGGGGATATGAACGCAATATTAACAGGTCCTGAAACCAGAACAAGTTCACCGGTAAGAATCACCAGAACTGAAAATTTCAACTCCATTTCAGCCAAAAATCTTTATCCCTGCGGTGAGGGTGCAGGATATGCAGGAGGCATAATGTCTGCGGCAGTTGACGGAATAAAAACAGCATTAAAAATAATGGAAAGCCAAGCACCTTAAAGCTATATAAATTTAGGTTATATTAATTGTCAAATTAAAAATAAATACATAAAGCACTGGTAAATGCATACAATTTACCAGTGCTTATTTTGTGCAAAACATTAATTTTATTTTTTAATTTTAACTATTTTGTTCATAATTGCACGTTTGCGTGCAAAAAATCAGCGTTTTAGGACTATTTATGAGAGAGGTTTTATGAAACAAATTAAAACTCATACCATATATCCGCTTTCAAATAAACCTAAGGTGTTATATTTCAACTTAACTACAATTAACTCGTTTTTTATAGTTTAATGATAATATAAAAAGTCTATATTATTATAAAAAAATTATTAATCTAATTCAACGTTTGCAACAAGCCCACGAGACATAAGTACAATGTTATCTGCGTTCAAGCCATATTTTTTAAGCAGCTCAACTGCAGGACCGGATTGACCGTAAATATCTCTTATGCCAATTCTGCATTGTCTGACAGGGCAATTTTCTACTAAAACTTCAGCTACTGCTGATCCCAGACCGCCAATAATACTGTGTTCTTCAACAGTAAGTACTCTTTTAGTTTTAAAAGCTGAATTAATAATTATTGCATTATCTATTGGTTTGATTGTATGAATATTTATAATGTCAGCTTCAATATTAAATTGTTCTGAAAGAATCTTTCCCGCTTCTAGAGCTTCATTTACCATTAAACCGGTTGCAATAATTGTTATATCTTTGCCGTCTCTTAACTTGATACCTTTGCCAATTTCAAATTTATAAGTTGCAGGATCATTAAATACAGGAACAGCTAATCTGCCGAATCTCATATAAACAGGTCCCACATATTCAACTGCCGCTCTTACTGCTGCTCTTGCTTCAACATCGTCAGCAGGATTGATAATAGTCATACCGGGAATTGTTCTCATTAAAGCAATATCTTCATTGCACTGATGTGTTGCACCATCTTCTCCAACAGAAATACCGGCATGAGTAGCACCAATTTTAACATTCAAATGAGGATATCCAATAGAATTTCTTATTGTTTCAAAAGCACGTCCGGCCGCAAACATCGCAAAAGTTGATGCAAAAGGGATTTTACCTGTAGCCGCCAGACCGGCAGCAACTCCCATCATATTTTGTTCAGCAATACCGCAGTCAAAAAATCTTTCAGGGTATTTTTTCTTGAAAATATTAGTTTTTGTGGCTTCAGCTAAGTCAGCATCCAATACACAAAGATTATCATATTTTTCAGCCAGCTCTACCAAAGTTTCTCCGTAGCTTTGTCTTGTTGCAATTTTTAAAACATCACCCATTATTAACCCTCCAGACTTTTAAGCTGTTCATTTAATTCTTTCATGGCAATCTCATATTCTTCAGTATTTGGAGCCTTTCCATGCCAAGATGCACAATTCTCCATATAAGAAACTCCCTTACCTTTAATGCTGTTCATTATGATTGCAACAGGCTGATTAATAATCTTCCCAGCTTCATTAAATACCTTTTCCATATCTTCAAAGTCATGAGCATTCATAGTAAATACTTTCCAGCCAAATGCTTCAAATTTCTTATCAATAGGATATGGTGACATAACATCTTCAATTTTACCGTCAATCTGAAGTCCGTTATTATCAACAACAGCAATCAAATTATCAAGCTTATAGTGAGATGCAAACATTGCAGCTTCCCAAACCTGACCTTCCTGAATTTCTCCATCGCCTAATACAGTATAAACATTATAAGTTTCATTGGATATTTTACCTGATAAAGCCATACCACATGCTGCTGATATTCCTTGACCTAAAGAGCCTGAGGACATATCAACACCCGGGATCTCAATACAAGGATGACCTTGCAGCACAGCATCAACGTGACGCAAGTTTTTCAGCTCGGATTCATCGAAAAATCCTCTCTGTGCAAGCACAGAATACAATGCCGGCGCAGTATGACCTTTTGAAAGAACAAATCTGTCTCTTGTTGGTTCATCCGGTCTATCAGGATATACATTTAACTTAGTATAATATAGAAATGTAAGCAAATCAGCTATAGAAAGTGAACCGCCGGGATGTCCCGATTTAGCGTTATACACACCTTCAATTATGCCTATACGCACCTTGCACGCATTAATCTCCAACTGTCTTTTAAGTTCCTTGTCCATTAAATTACCTCCAAGAAATTATTTTCATATTTGGCTGAAAATATATTCAACTACTGAAGC
>JBJFBR010000077.1:0-3276 GCA_051888545.1 Oscillospiraceae bacterium | reverse complement strand
CTGTAACGATCAAGTGTACCTATTGTATCTTCTTCAGTGTTATCCCATCCGGTTCCATTCCATACCTGGCGGATATATGTCTGTGTAACACTGTTGGAAAATCTGGCATAAAAGGTGTTTATCTTTTCCTTTGTTTCAATATAACTGTATTCCGAATTAGTGCTGACAAGATTTCCTTTTTCGTCATACCAACCGACGAAAATATATCCGTCTTTTGCAAATGCTTTAGCGACCATTCTCTCATCGGTTTTAGCGTAATAGGCTTTACCGCCATTCTCATTAAAAGAGGCATTGTAATTCTCGTCTGATGCATCTGTTACACTTGTAATTTGAACCGTTCCGCCAATCTCAGAATCAGAATAAGTATCTTCATAGACGTTATGAACCTGTGGTATAAACATCTGTCTCCAACGCCATTGTGCCACCAATGTAATACCTTTGTGGAAATTTGCATAAGATTTTGTTTCGTTGTTATCATTCCAGGTAACACCAACAGCCTCATTATTTTCATTTTCTGTAATATTCTTGGTCAAAGTCACATTACCTTCGTATATTTTAAAATACTGTGCCTTCATGTCACCATTTAATCCATTAAAAGTGTAATCACAGGCTATAGTATGCTCAGCAGGAAGTATCATACTTCCTAACCGGTCTGCATTTACCTGAATATCTGTGGAGACACCATCAACTATGTCGCCTGTTATCAGCCAGCCCATGAATTTCCATGCATCATTCTGCCCTTCAGCTGCATGTGATACATAAGGGGGAATAAATAAAGTTTCTGTGCCTGCCTCTGCATCCTCATGACCGTTAACAGGCTTAAAGCTGTATACATTTTCCGCTTCGTCAGTATTATAATCCCTTTCGACTATATATGATTTTCCGCCGTTAGGGTCATAGGTTACTGTAGGGCTCTTGATAAATACAAAGTGCAGATCTGTTGCCGAAGTCACATCTTCCAAATAATAGGTATAAACAATATCGCCGTTTTCATTGGTCGATTTTATCCATTTATTTGCCTTTTCCTCATCTGTTAAGCTTCCGGTGTCTTCTATTTCATTTTCTTTTAATTTTAAAAACTCAGTTACAAGATCACCGTTTTCATCCTGCTTTGTATAATACACGCCGACAAATTCCGCTCCGTCATCAGCGTCTGCTTTCTTCACAACAGCCTGAATTTTCAAAGGCTCTCCATCTGGCACATAAGTTGCAAGATTATTGTCAATCGTGACCTCATGGCCCTCTGAAGCTCCTTCTCCACCGGTTGTGCCATCACTTCCTCCGACAACCGCACTGCCGTGGGTAGTAGTACTGCCCGAAAGCGGGTGGTAAAGCTGGAAATTTATATTATCAATGAAGTTACCGTATGTTTTTTCTTTACCCGCAGGTGCCAAAGTCTCGTAAACCCCAACAGAAACAAAGCCAAAAAGCGTTTCAGTCTGTCCTGTCGGAACGGTATATAGATAATACTTGCTCAAATCCAGATCCTGATTTTCCGTGCCGCTTCCACTATCGGCATTAGCACCATAAGAGTTCCATGGATTTGTTCCGGTATCTGCTCTTGAGGACGCCATTATCCAAATCTGCCATTCCTCAGTATATATAGTACTGGGCGACAGGCTGAATGCATTATTTCCGGCATTATCCTCAAAAGTACCCTTTTCAGCAAATTTTTTGCTGTAAACTGTAATATGTTCACCCAGACCGGCAGAGGTTTTAACAGACGTTTTTCCTTGATCAATCAGCCAGTCCACCATCTGCATAAGCTGATCACGACCATCCTTGCTGGGCTTTGATGGATCAAAATTCTGTTTTGGACCGATAACCAACGCCATTGTATCCGTTCCGTTTCGGCCGCCATGATCTAGTCCCCACTTGTAAATACTCGACGGAGAGGTCTTAACATTCTGGTATAATGTGCTCTCTTCATCAGCGTTCAGCTCTGCACCATATGTACCGTCAGAAGGCTCCAAGGTTACATTTTTTATATATACTCCTGTCTTTCTGAACAATTCAATTTTGCCCTGAAAAGCTGTTGTATTCCATGAAGGGACCTTGCTTTGATCGAGCTGAGAATAACCCGAAGTCCAGGTCTGTCCCTCTTCAAAGCTGCCGTTTAGCAGATTGCGGTTATTGATGACCGTATCTGCAGAAACACGTGTATAATGATAATTAAACAACGAAGACATACCGCAAAAAAGCATAATTGCCGCAAGAAAAAGAGCGAACATGTGTGTTGTACCATTGCGTTTTCCTATAATATGTTTCGATTTATACACAGTACGCCCCTCCTTTTTTTATTTAAAAATGACGAAAAGGCAAAAAAATCGTGATTAATGATTCTTTCATTTTTTAATTTTCCCGATTTTATTCATCTACCGTTAAATAGTTCTTCTTACTATGTATATTTTCAATAAAGCAATCGACCTGAAGCGACAAAAAATTACTAATTCTTCACAAGTAATTATATCATTTATATAAACATTTGTCAACATCATAGCATAAAAATATCCGAAAGTAATTGTACATTTGTCAATGATATGTTACACTTTCCTCAAAAAAATAAAATGTCAATAATACTAGTTTACTTTTACCAATAATAAGTAAGCCGTAAGGGAAGAATTATTGCAAAAGTCAGCGTCCGGATTTACATTATATAAAGATAATCGTTCAGAGCACTCTTCGGACTTCTGTATTTCAGACATAAATTGGATTTGATATTTGATACTTATTATACTTTTTCAGCTGCTTTTGTTCATCTTCAAGGCTGTGTATTATAAAAATAGATATTAAGGTTTAAACGAAAAGTAAATGGTGCTTATATAACTCTTAATGCCAAATTGTAAAAACGAATGAGATATCCGGGCAAAACTTAAATTTCTATTAGCAGAGAATATAGAGCAGACATTTGAATAATTCGGCATCTTCAAAAATATCATGAAGCTGTCTATTTGCCATGCACTATTTTAGCTTTAAGCCGAAGTTGATCCTAAGTCACAGGCAGAAGTGCACTCCCGATATCAATTAAACAATACATTTGGTGGAGGATATCCTAGTTTTTGGTATGAAAAAATGCTGCATATCCCACAGATCAATTTTTTATTGACAAACGAATTAATCGTAAAATTTCAAGGGACTTACATAAATTATGGTTTTTTTGTTGAATTGTCAATGCAAAACAAATATTTTGATATTTTTAAGAAAATTAAATTTAGAAATTCTGTAAATTTATCGACAAATTATATGACCAAAAAAATATATAATAAATATACGTTA
>JBJFBR010000076.1:0-3278 GCA_051888545.1 Oscillospiraceae bacterium | reverse complement strand
AAGGCTGGTTAAAAATGGCAAAAATTGATTTATCAAAGTATGGAATTAAGTGCTCCGAGGAAGATATTTGCTATAACCCTTCCTATGATTGTCTTTTCGAGGAGGAGACTAAAGAAGACCTCACAGGCTATGACAAAGGACAGGTTAGTGAGCTTGGCGCTGTTAATGTAATGACAGGTGTATACACAGGCCGTTCACCTAAAGATAAGTTTATTGTTATGGACGAAAATTCCAAGGATACTGTTTGGTGGACTTCTGACGAGTATAAGAATGATAACCATCCTGCTTCACAGGAAGCTTGGGACGCAGTAAAGAAAATTGCACAGGAAGAGCTTTCAAATAAAAAGCTTTATGTAGTTGATGCTTTCTGCGGAACTAATGCTGATACTCGTATGGCAGTACGTTTCATTATGGAGGTTGCTTGGCAGGCTCATTTTGTAAAGAATATGTTTATCAGACCAACTGATGAAGAACTTGAAAACTTTGAACCTGATTTCGTTGTATATAATGCATCAAAGGCTAAGGTTGAAAATTATAAAGAACTCGGACTTAACTCTGAAACAGCTGTAGTATTTAATATTACAAGCCGTGAGCAGGTTATTATTAATACATGGTACGGCGGAGAAATGAAGAAAGGTATGTTCTCAATGATGAACTACTATCTCCCACTTAAGGGTATTGCTTCAATGCACTGCTCCGCAAATACTGATATGGACGGAAAGAATACAGCAATCTTCTTTGGTCTTTCAGGTACAGGTAAAACTACACTTTCAACAGATCCTAAGCGTTTGCTTATCGGCGACGATGAACACGGCTGGGATGATAACGGCGTATTCAACTTTGAAGGCGGCTGCTATGCAAAGGTTATCGACCTTGATAAAGAATCAGAGCCTGATATTTATAATGCAATTAAGCGTGATGCATTGCTGGAAAACGTAACTCTTGATGAAAACGGAAAGATTGATTTCCACGACAAGAGCGTTACAGAAAATACTCGTGTTTCATATCCTATTTATCATATTGATAATATTGTACGTCCTGTATCATCCGCTCCGGAAGCAAAGAATGTAATCTTCCTTTCTGCTGATGCATTCGGTGTACTTCCACCGGTTTCTATCCTTACACCTGAGCAGACAAAGTACTATTTCCTTTCAGGTTTCACAGCTAAGCTTGCAGGAACAGAACGTGGAATTACAGAACCTACACCTACATTCTCCGCTTGCTTCGGACAGGCATTCCTTGAACTTCATCCTACAAAGTATGCTGATGAGCTTGTTAAGAGAATGGAAAAGAGCGGCGCTAAGGCATACCTTGTAAACACAGGTTGGAACGGCACAGGCAAACGTATCTCAATTAAGGATACTCGTGGAATTATCGATGCAATCCTTGACGGTTCAATCCTCAAGGCTCCTACTAAGAAGATTCCAGTATTCAACTTTGAAGTTCCGACAGAGCTTCCAGGCGTTGATACTAATATTCTTGACCCACGTGACACATATGCTGATGCTGCTGAATGGGATAAGAAGGCTGAAAATCTTGCAGGTCTGTTTATCAAGAACTTCAAGAAATATGAAAACAATGAAGAAGGCAAGAGCCTTGTAGCTTATGGCCCACAGCTTTAATATCTTTTGTAAAGCATATATATGATTTAATTCAGAGAACTCTTTCGGGAGTTCTCTTTTTTATGCCCAGTAAAGCAATCAGAAAAATTAATAAAATTAATTTTGAAACAGGACTCAAAAATATCTAAATTTGCTATTTACTTTAATAATTAATAATGTTATAATTTTGTTGTATAAAATTGCATAAGTATTGTCTAAATGTTGTAAATATTTGTTTGTTATAATGATTTAAGAAGGGAAGTGAATTAGATATTTTCAAGACAATACTTGTTAAATTAAATTGGAGGAATAAAAAATGGGTCATAATTTTATTAAAAAAGCATTGTCTGCTTTTACCTCAGGGGTAATAGCTGTAACTTCAATGACTTTTGGTGTTAATCTTGCAGCTTCTGCAGGAGAAACTGAGCCTGAAAAGATAGATGATGTGTATCAGATCTCAAATGCAGATGAACTTATGTGGTTCAGAGACTATGTAAACAGCAATACAGACGGTTCAAATGAGGCAAATGCTGTATTGACAGATGATATTGTTGTCAACAAAAATATCCTAAACAGTGACGGAAGCTTAAATGAAAATGCTGAATATACCGACTGGTTGCCAATCGGTTGCTGCCGTAATCTTGCCAAACCTGGAGTAAATGTTAAATACAAAGGTACCTTTGATGGAAATGGTCACACTATCAGCGGTCTTTGTATAACAAATAAAGATGACGATCTGTATTACAGATACACAGGTTTATTCGGACAATGCGACAGTGCAACAATTAAAAACCTTGGAATAGTTGATTCATATTTTAATGTTAAAGAAATGGTTGGTGCAATTTGTGGTTATGCAAACAAGTCAACAATTACCAACTGCTATAATGAGAGTACTATAATTGCTTCATCAACATTCCAGGCTGCCGCAGGAGGAATCTGCGGACAGGTTACTGACTGTAATGTATCAGAATGTCACAATTCAGGTTCTATCAGCGGAGCAGAAGGAAGAATGGTCGGCGGAATTTGCGGATATAACAGAATTTCCGCATATTTAGCTACAGCATATACCAAAAGTATAGTATCAAATTGCTATAATACAGGTAAAATCACAAGTGCAGGAAACAATGTGGGCGGAATATGCGGTTCTTCCGGCGGTCTTATTGAAAACTGCTTTAATATCGGAAAAGTTACCGGTGTTAAATATGTAGGCGGTATTGCAGGTGTCAAAGGAAAAACTGACAACAGCTATTACCTTGAAAACTGTGTAAACGGTGAATGCGTTGAAAAATACAGCGATTCAGGCGAACCAAAAACAAAGGAACAGTTTGAAAGCGGAGAAGTCAGCGAATTGACAGGCATTGATGTGGTTATTCATATTGAAGATGATTTTTCCAGCGAGATTGACAGTTCGTCAGCAGCTGATTCCTCAAGCAAGGTGGAGTCTTCATCTCAGGCAGAGAGTTCTTCAAAAGTTGATTCTTCAAGTAAGATTGACAGCTCATCAAAAACAGAGTCAAGCTCTTCGATGATTGATTCTTCAAGCAAAGCTGAGTCTTCGTCACAGTTAGAATCATCAAGCAAGGTAGATTCATCATCAACAGCCGATGAGGTTATTTACCAGGACGGCAAGATTATGGCTCAGAAGGTTAAAAATCAGGATAAGTACAGAACATTTCT
>JBJFBR010000075.1:0-3280 GCA_051888545.1 Oscillospiraceae bacterium | reverse complement strand
TGACTTCTCCCTGTTTTTCGTATAAATACAGCGAAAGGAGAAAGCCTATGAAAAAGTCTGGAGGTATAGCCTTAAGAGTATTGCCTGCGGCAGCCGTTATCGTCTGCATTATTTTGTCGGCTTTCTCTTTTGGCTTATTGGAGAATGAGCAGCCGAAAAATCCATTGAATGAACAGGCAAATCCTTCACATATGCTTGTTGCCGGGAGTAATCAAATTAAAGTTGACGAAAACTTGCTTAAAGAGCAAAATCAAATGGATATAAAAAACAGCAGTGACAGTTCAAAGCAATCTTTTGACAGCTCTTTAGCTGAAAATTCTGAAAGTTCAGCCGCCGATCAAGTGTCAGATGAAAGTGCAGAATATTTTACGGTGAAAAATGCACAGGTTGAATATTACGGTGATAATAAACCGGCTAATGATACAAAGAATGATAAATCTCATGCTGATTCAGATAGCAACTATAGTGAAAATCAAAGCAGCGGGAAAAAATATAGTGACAGTTATGCTGTAAATGATTCACATAGTACAGAAAGTGTTGAAGATTTTGTAATGATTCAGCAGCAAGACAGTGAGGCAGGTGAAGACATATACATTGATAGTGCAGAAAATACAGACGCTGAATTTGGTATATATACTGATTTAAGCAATCAAACAGTGTCGGCTGAAAATTTAAGCTTTAAAGCATATGTAGTCAATGGTTCGGAAAAGGCATATCTTACATTCAACGGCAGAAAAATCATAGGAGAAGACCACAGTATCGCTCTTTCTTTTGGAAGAAATTCCATAAGGCTAAAGGCTGTGGACGGTGCAAAAATTGCAGAATTCAGCTGTGTTGTAACATATGTGCCCGAAACCACTCCCGAAACTGCACCGATTATACAAAGCATAAATATCACCGACGGAATGAATATTCTTGGTGAGGACTTTACGCTGAACATAACAGCTGAGGATTGTGAAGGAAATCATCTCTACAGCAATAATATTCAGCTTTCTCTCAATGGTGTGAATTGCAATAGAAACTGGGAGAATTCAAACTATTCAAGCTATAAGCTGAAATTCAGCAATGGTTTGAATAATGTAAAAATACGGCTTACCGATAATGTGGGCAGATATGCAGAATATAGCTACAGAATCAACTGTACAGCTGTGGCAGAAGGTGAACATATCGGTGAAATCACCGTAAGCATAGATGCAGATGTGCTTGGCCTGGGATATATAATTTCACCTCAGAAAGTGTCAGTATCTCAGGGAGAAAACGGTGCAGAGGTGATTGATAAGCTGCTGAAAGATAACGGTATGGAATATACTTTCAATGGTTCGTTGAATAACAGTTTCTATCTTTCTAAAATAATCAAGACAGGTATTGCTTCAGCAGTTAATATACCTCAGCAGCTGAAAGAATATATTGACGGTGACAGAAGTGTGTCCTGGAGCAGCAATAAAGATCCCGACTCTTTGGGAGAATATGACTATACCTATTCCTCAGGCTGGATGTATTCGGTAAACGGCTTGTATGCAAGCAGCAGTCTTTCTGATTATAAGCCGAAGAACGGAGACGTTTTAAAGCTGAGATTCAGTCTTGCAAACGGCAAGGATATCGGAGGAGAGGGAGGCAATTATGAAACAATTTGGTAAAAAGCTGATAAGTATTGTTGCAGTGCTGACCGTGGTGTGTCAGATGCTTGCCGGACTTTCTTTTGCTGACGAGCTTTATACAGATGATGAAATCAAAGATACTATAGACGGCATTGTCAGTCAGCAAAGTAACGGTGATACTCTTTTCAGCGAGGATTTTCTTAAAAATGCAAGCTATTCGTCATCCGACTGGTATGCTTTTGCATTGGCACGGGCAGGTGTTGATGAGGATTATTCTTCGTATCTTTCAATGCTCAAAAGCAATATAAAATCTCGCTATAAATTTGCTGACAAGCTGGATAAAAATAAAGCTACAGAGTGGCACAGAACAGCCCTGACCGTTGCCGCACTGGGAGGAGATCCTACAGATATTGACGGTATAAATCTGTTAAGCGATGGGGTTTATATGCGTGAGAAACTTGATGCTCAGGGCATAAACGGCTGTATATGGGCACTTATTGCACTTAATTCCTGTGAAAGTCAGCCTCCTGAAAATTCATTAAATTCAAAGGAAAGTATAATGAATAAGCTTCTGGATTCTCAGCAGAATAACGGCGGTTTTTCTTTTAGTGATAATGTTGATGTGGATATTACAGCTATGGCGGTAACAGCTCTTGCACCTTTCAGAGATGAAAAAGAGGCAGATGCAGCAATTACAAAAGCTCTGCAAATGCTTTCAGAGGTTCAGAGCAGTGACGGCAGTTTTAATAATTCATCGGAAAGCACCGCACAGGTGATTATTGCTTTGTGTTCAATCGGAATTGACCCACAAACGGATAAAGCTTTCACCAAAAACAGAAATATTGTTGAAGCTCTGATGAGCTTCAGAAATTCTGACGGCGGTTTTGCGCATGAGAATGGCGGAAAGTCAGACGCTATGGCAGGAGAGCAAAGTCTTTGCGCATTGACCGCTTTGCTTAGAAAAAACAGCAATATGAGCGGACTTTATGATTTAAAAGATGAAAAATCAAGGGATATAATCTTTGAACAGGCTGATGCAGAAAATCTTAAAGCTTTACCAAGCAATCTTACGGGAGAAAATTATGAAACGGTGGAACAGCTTTATGAAAAGCTCAATTCTGCAAAGAATAAAGATGATTTTTCAAAAGAGTTTCAGCAGCTGGAAAAGATGAAATCAGAGGTTGAGCAGATTCAGCAGAATGTTGAGCAAATTAATTCAGAAATTGCCGATAAGCTGTATCCTTTTGATGATATTTCAATAAGAGATAAATCAACGGTAGATAAAATTATTGCCCGGACAAATAAATTAAGTGAGTATGATAAGCAAAAAATCTCAGGCTATAATGATTTAATTTCCGCAAAAGCTAAAATTAAAACGCAGATAAGGGCAATAGTTATTGCAGCTTTCCTGTGTGTGGTCTTATTAGTTTGCGTGATAATTTTAGCTGCGAAAAAACATAAGTTCAAAGGAAAAAATCAATATAACGAGGAATGGTGATGAGTAATGAACAGCAAGGTCAATGATATTCTTTATGAGGTAAAGAAAGCTATTGTGGGAAAGGATAATGTGGCTGCAAAGGTCCTGACAGCTATCCTTGCAGGGGGAAACGTGCTGATAGAGGACGTGCCGGGAGTTGGCAAGACCACTCTTGCCGTTGCATTCGGAAAAGCTCTGGGGCTTG
>JBJFBR010000074.1:0-3283 GCA_051888545.1 Oscillospiraceae bacterium | reverse complement strand
TGACTTCTCCCTGTTTTTCGTATAAATACAGCGAAAGGAGAAAGCCTATGAAAAAATTCGGTGGTATAGCTTTAAGAGTATTCCCTGCGGCAGCCGTTATTGTCTGCATTATTTTGTCGGCTTTCTCTTTTGGCTTATTGGGGAATGTGCAGCCGAAAAATCCATTGGATGAACAGGCAAATTCTTCACATATGCTTGTTGCCGGGGGTAAGCAAATTAAAGTTGACGAAAACTTGCTTAAAGAGCAAAATCAAATGAATATAAAAAACAGCAGTGACAGTTTAAAGCAATCTTTTGACAGCTCTTTGGCTGAAAATTCTGAAAATTCAGCTGCCGATACGGTATCAGACGAAAGTGCCGAAGAATATATTACGGTGAAAAATGCACAGGTTGAATATTACGGTGATGATAAATCGGCTAATGATACAAATAATGATAAATCTCATGCTGATTCAGATAGCAACTATAGTGAAAATCAAAGCAGCGGGAAAAAATATAGTGACAGTTATGCTGTAAATGATTCACATAGTACAGAAAGTGTTGAAGATTTTGTAATGATTCAGCAGCAAGACAGTGAGGCAGGTGAAGACATATACATTGATAGTGCAGAAAATACAGACGCTGAATTTGGTATATATACTGATTTAAGCAATCAAACAGTGTCGGCTGAAAATTTAAGCTTTAAAGCATATGTAGTCAATGGTTCGGAAAAGGCATATCTTACATTCAACGGCAGAAAAATCATAGGAGAAGACCACAGTATCGCTCTTTCTTTTGGAAGAAATTCCATAAGGCTAAAGGCTGTGGACGGTGCAAAAATTGCAGAATTCAGCTGTGTTGTAACATATGTGCCCGAAACCACTCCCGAAACTGCACCGATTATACAAAGCATAAATATCACCGACGGAATGAATATTCTTGGTGAGGACTTTACGCTGAACATAACAGCTGAGGATTGTGAAGGAAATCATCTCTACAGCAATAATATTCAGCTTTCTCTCAATGGTGTGAATTGCAATAGAAACTGGGAGAATTCAAACTATTCAAGCTATAAGCTGAAATTCAGCAATGGTTTGAATAATGTAAAAATACGGCTTACCGATAATGTGGGCAGATATGCAGAATATAGCTACAGAATCAACTGTACAGCTGTGGCAGAAGGTGAACATATCGGTGAAATCACCGTAAGCATAGATGCAGATGTGCTTGGCCTGGGATATATAATTTCACCTCAGAAAGTGTCAGTATCTCAGGGAGAAAACGGTGCAGAGGTGATTGATAAGCTGCTGAAAGATAACGGTATGGAATATACTTTCAATGGTTCGTTGAATAACAGTTTCTATCTTTCTAAAATAATCAAGACAGGTATTGCTTCAGCAGTTAATATACCTCAGCAGCTGAAAGAATATATTGACGGTGACAGAAGTGTGTCCTGGAGCAGCAATAAAGATCCCGACTCTTTGGGAGAATATGACTATACCTATTCCTCAGGCTGGATGTATTCGGTAAACGGCTTGTATGCAAGCAGCAGTCTTTCTGATTATAAGCCGAAGAACGGAGACGTTTTAAAGCTGAGATTCAGTCTTGCAAACGGCAAGGATATCGGAGGAGAGGGAGGCAATTATGAAACAATTTGGTAAAAAGCTGATAAGTATTGTTGCAGTGCTGACCGTGGTGTGTCAGATGCTTGCCGGACTTTCTTTTGCTGACGAGCTTTATACAGATGATGAAATCAAAGATACTATAGACGGCATTGTCAGTCAGCAAAGTAACGGTGATACTCTTTTCAGCGAGGATTTTCTTAAAAATGCAAGCTATTCGTCATCCGACTGGTATGCTTTTGCATTGGCACGGGCAGGTGTTGATGAGGATTATTCTTCGTATCTTTCAATGCTCAAAAGCAATATAAAATCTCGCTATAAATTTGCTGACAAGCTGGATAAAAATAAAGCTACAGAGTGGCACAGAACAGCCCTGACCGTTGCCGCACTGGGAGGAGATCCTACAGATATTGACGGTATAAATCTGTTAAGCGATGGGGTTTATATGCGTGAGAAACTTGATGCTCAGGGCATAAACGGCTGTATATGGGCACTTATTGCACTTAATTCCTGTGAAAGTCAGCCTCCTGAAAATTCATTAAATTCAAAGGAAAGTATAATGAATAAGCTTCTGGATTCTCAGCAGAATAACGGCGGTTTTTCTTTTAGTGATAATGTTGATGTGGATATTACAGCTATGGCGGTAACAGCTCTTGCACCTTTCAGAGATGAAAAAGAGGCAGATGCAGCAATTACAAAAGCTCTGCAAATGCTTTCAGAGGTTCAAAGCAGTGACGGCAGTTTTAATAATTCATCGGAAAGTACTGCACAGGTGATTATTGCTTTGTGTTCCCTTGGAATTGATCCGCAAACTGATAAAGATTTCACTAAAAACAGAAATATTGTTGATGCTCTGATGAGCTTTAAAAATTCTGACGGCGGTTTTGCACATGAGAAAGGCGGAAAGTCAGATGCTATGGCAGGTGAGCAAAGTCTTTGCGCATTGACCGCTTTGCTAAGAAAAAACAGTAATATGAGCGGACTTTATGATTTAAAAGGTGAAGAATCAAGGGATATAATCTTTGAACAGACTGATGCAGAAAAGCTTAAAGCTTTACCGGATAATCTTACAGGAGAAAATTATGAAACGGTGGAACAGCTTTATGAAAAGCTTAGTTCAGCGAAGAATAAAGATGATTTTTCAAAAGAGTTTCAGCAGCTGGAGAAGATGAAATCAGAGGTTGAGCAGATTCAGCAGAATGTTGAGCAAATCAATTCAGAAATTGCCGATAAGCTGTATCCTTTTGATGATATTTCAATAAGAGATAAATCAACGGTAGATAAAATTATTGCCCGGACGAATAAATTAAGTGAGTATGATAAGCAAAAAATCTCAGGCTATAATGATTTGATTTCCGCAAAAGCCAAAATTAAAACGCAGATAAGAGCAATCATAATTGCAGCTTGCCTGTGTATGATCTTATTAGTTTGTGTGATAATTTTAGCTGCGAAAAAGTATAAGTCCAAAGGGAAAAATCAAAATAATGAGGAATGGTGATGAGTGATGAACAGCAAAGCCAATGATATTCTTTATGAGGTAAAGAAAGCTATTGTGGGAAAGGACGATGTGGCTGCAAAGGTTCTCACAGCAATTATTGCAGGGGGAAACGTGCTGATAGAGGACGTTCCGGGAGTTGGCAAGACCACTCTTGCCGTTGCATTCGGAAAAGCTCTGGGGCTTG
>JBJFBR010000073.1:0-3283 GCA_051888545.1 Oscillospiraceae bacterium | reverse complement strand
CTGTGAAAATTACCTGACAAACCGTCAGCAACCTTTCACTTCATCGCATATCTTGGAGTGATGCACATAGTACAAACACCCCTGTGCAGTCACGCAAGATATATTATACATCATAAATTCATATTTTTCAAGTATTTGCGGCTCTTTTTCAAAAATTTTATATGTAGAATTTTTGCTATTAAAAATCAATATTATTATTGAAATTGCACAAATAACATCTATTCGTATTTTGCCACTGTGTCGGGAACTTTTTTTATGGCATTTTTTTCGGTGATTTCCACCTTATAGCTGTGTTTATTGGTCTTTCCGTCTGATTTCAGTGCTGAGTTTTCTATGAAATACAAAAGCTCACCGTCAACATCGAAATAATAATCTACGCTGAACTCCTTAATCTCCTGATCTGCCTTTATTTTTTCAGGATCATACTTATGATGAATATGCGTCAATTTGTCTTCTTCTGTTTTTGTGGCTTCGGCAACTGCTCTCGGAGTAAAAACTATTAGTTCTTCGCTCGCCTGAGGATGTGTGGAATCTTTTGTATATGCAATAAAATCCTTGTCATTCTTATCGTATTGCTTCAACTCGCCTTTTTCATATGTTGCATATCTTGTGGGCGTACCGTATTGTGCATACTCATCGCTGCCGTTTTTACCTTCATACGCAAAAGTAAGCATTCCTTTTTCATCGTATTTAAAAGTGAATGTCTGCTCAACCTCATTTGTATCCATATTGGTCATTACAACTTTGGCACTGTCAAGATTTTTATAATCCTCTCTTGCCTTTTTTATAAGTTCATCACCCTCAACGTGGGGCTGCAAAAATGTACAGGAGCAGAAAAGCAAAGTTGATATTACAACCATAAAACATAGAATTCTCTTTTTCATTTTTATCCTCGTTCTTTTTGTCATATAAATTTTAAGGGCGGTTCTAAAACCACCCCTAATTAAATTCTATCTGCGTCTTGACGAATTTCTTCTCTTGTTATCCATAACGTGTTTTAAATCAGAAAAGCGTTCTTCACTGGTAGCTTTAAATTTGCTGAGCATATCCTCAAAATTTGCGTCACCGCTCTTGCTGTCAACATCAAATACAGCGTCAGGAGGATTTTTCAGCAAATCACGAGGCGGTTCTTTTTTGTCAAAAGCTCTGTTGTAACTTCCTTTTGACTGATTGAAAGGCTTACCGGATTTTTTTGTGCCATTATCAAATTTCTTTTTAGGTTCCTGAGGCAAGGCTTTTTTTATGGAAAGTGCAATCTTTCCGTCATCCCCCAAAGTCATAACTTTAGCCTTTACAGTATCACCAATTTTCAAAAAATCATTAATATCATTTACAAAGGTGTTGGCAACCTCAGAAATATGTACCATTCCTGTTGTGTCCTTATCAAATTCAACAAAAGCTCCGAATTTTGTAATACCGGTTACTTTCCCCTCATAAATCTTACCAACCTCAAGCTGCATAAATTATTATTATCCTCCCGAATTAATTTTTATTTTGCATATACCTTAACGGTAATTGCAGCCCCATCATAATACGCCTTTATTCAGCATCCACTATATAAAATCTTCGCTCATTGGGATAAGCATATCCCAATCTTTCAATAGCAATACGTTTCATATATTCCTTCTCATCATTTTTCTTGAGGAGACGAGTATATTCATCATTCTGCTGCTGTGCCTGTGTGATCTTTGCCTGCAAATTCTCATTGGCAGTTTTCATTTTAGAAATATCCGACCGCTGAACAACTACCGTTGCGGCAACATAAATAATCAGACATGCTGTAATAATTGTTCCGATTATTTTAGAAAGCTTTCTTTTTTTCCTTTTACGGTATTTTTTATTAACATTATTCTTTGAAAGCCTGTATTTTTTGCTATTCTCAATCAAAACAGCAGCCCTCTTTTCGTACACCTACACCCAAGATTTTATTTATATTATTATACTACATTTAACACCTTTCTTTCAAGTGATTTTCTTTTCATTTATTTTTTATTTGCAAAATATTAACACTCGTTTAACAATTTTCTATATCTTTTCTTTTCCTTTTTATATGCTTATGTTCTTTACCGAAAACATATTTTATTCTCATAAACAGTTTAATAATCAGGTTGCCAATGAGCAGTCGCTCTGCCAGGCATCCTGCCAATACAGAAATCAAAACAAAAAAGCGAATATTGTTTGCATAGCTGATGCTGAATACAAAAAAGGCAAAACCGAATAAAAGCATATAAACAAAATCCTCAGCAAAAACAACAGCCTTGTGATGTTTGACAATAATACGCAGAATCCTCAGTGAATCATATGCAATTCCAAGAACCACCCCCAGGAGCAATCCCAACAGTATTATTTTTATCTCTGTTAAAGTTGCCAGCTGCATTGGCTCCATATATTATTTTCACCTCACTTAAAAAGCTTTCCCAAAGCCGACAGCTTTTTGTTTCTTCCCTTTTCTCCGTACAGTATTGACCATATCTCTCCTTCAACAGACAAATCTCCTGAATCAACGCTCATTTCATTGATGTGCAGATTTTTTCCTTTGATTGAAAGTTCACCCAATTCCGTAAAAAGCACTATTTCATCTTCGTTAAAACTGTCCACATCTGTTATTCCCGAAAGCACCATATGCGAACGGTTCTCGAGTATCAAGTTGTGTTTGCCTTGTAATTCTTGCATTGTAATCCATTCCTTTCTGAATAAAAAGATTTTACTGACACAGCTTCAGACTGCATACTATTATAATATATATTTATTTTCAGCAACAATATAACTGTATGTATATCTGCGAATTGCCACTTTCGACACCTGACCTTTATTTATGCTTGACAATGCTATGAAAATGTGATAAATTAATATTGATATATAAATGCAATGACGGAAAAGCAGTAGGCTTGTTTTTTTATTTCAGAGAGCTTTCGGCAGGTGTGAGAAAGCAACAACTACAAGTACGAATTACATTCCCGAGCAGACTGTTCAGAAAGAGATATTTTCTCAAAGACAGCCCGTATTCCTGCGTTAAAGGCTTTGAGGCTGAGAGTTTTTCTCGGCAAACAGAGGTGGTACCACGAGTAATTTCGTCCTCCGACAGATTTATGTCGGAGGATTTTTTAATTAAAGCCACTAATTATAAATCAAAATATGGAGGAATAAAAAATGACATTATTTGAAGAACTGCAAAGAAGAGGACTTCTTGCTCAGCTTACCGATGAGGAAGAAATCAAGGAACTTATTAATAACGGTAAGGCAACATTCTATATCGGCTTTGACCCGACAGCAGACAGCCTGC
>JBJFBR010000072.1:0-19030 GCA_051888545.1 Oscillospiraceae bacterium | reverse complement strand
AATATTTGCGGCAGTGCTGGAATAGGCAGACAGGCACGTTTGAGGGGCGTGTGTCTTTGACGTATGGGTTCAAGTCCCATTTGCCGCACCAATTTAACGAAAAGCCTTGAAATTACGTTGTTTCAAGGCTTTTTTATTATATAGAAAATATGTGAAATTTAATGTTAAAAAACTCTACTGCGACATCTAGTGCGCCATGTGTACTTGTTTTTTTATAATCCCATGCGTTTCCGAAGTACTTCGATATCATTATGAACATATGTCGTTTCTGTTATCTTGCTATCTGAATGACCTAACAATCGACTAATTGTATAAAGGTCAACACCTTTTTCTCTTAATACTGTTCCGTATGTGTGCCTTAGTTCATGAGGTGATAGATAGTCAATACTTAGGTCATCAGACATTGTCGTCATAAAATTTTTATATTGTTTATTGAATCCGTCAATAGAAGTGTATCCCCATTTTGTTTTACCTGGCAGGACAAACTTACTTTTATGCTCAACAGATTTTAGAGTTTCACAGAATTCCTCACTTATAGGAATATCACGAAGTGATGATTTTGTTTTCAATTCACCGTCTTCAGGAATGCCAACCGTATCTGGCTCTATGGCACGTCTTACTGATAGTATCTTATTGTCAAAATCAATATCCGTCCACATCAAACCCAATAGCTCGCCACGACGTAATCCCGTATTAAGTATAATATATATTCCAAGTCCTTTGTTTAAGTGTAGTCTAACGTATCTTATTGCCTTGTCTGACTGTTCTTTATTATATGTCTTCTTAATCTTAGGTGGCTTATCTGACGTGTATGTGATGTTTCTGACAGGGTTTTTTATACATAGGTCGTTATATATAGCCTCTTCAAAAATTGAATATAGTATGGCTTTTTGACGTTTTAACGTGTTTGTAGAAAGACGTTTGTGCTCATTGAAATATCGTTGAACATCAATCTGATGTATATCTGTTAGTTTTGCTTCACCGAAGAACGGAATCATATAATTCTCAACATTGGTTCGATATGTGTAATTATAGGTATGCTCTTTGCAGTTGCCTTTTTTATATGTTTCTAGCCATTCTTTAGCCCAGGACGAAAATGTTGCTTCTTTTGCAATATACGTTTCGCCAGTTTGCTCAGCCACCTTCGTGTTAATAATATACTCATCAGCTTTGGCTTTAGCGGCAGCTTTACTTGTTGAACTGTAAAAGCTCTTCCGGATAGGCTTCCCGTCAAATGTATGTCCTATAGTTGCTTTATATTCGTACATACCACTGCTGTGATGTGGCTTGTCTTTGCGTGGTCTTCCCATAGTTATCCTCCTATTCTTGACACAATCATATTTGTGTGTTAAAATAAAAGGGCAGAATTTGCCCTTATTGGTTACTGGGTTAATTCGATTGCCGTCTGAGTGTTGGTAGCACTCAGGCGGTATTTTTATTTATACTCTTCAAGAGTTTTTTCAACATCTGAAGTATTACCATGTTCTACATCTAGCATAGCATAATAAATATCAGAGGATAACACTACTGCCCTTTGAGATTCTGTAAGTACTGAATTTTTACAATCAGAATCTGTTGCTTCTTTTTCTAAATAATCAACGCTTTTATTCAAATCCTCTAATTTTTCTATAGTCTCATTTTTAGTAATATCTAATTCTAAATAATCTTCTAATGTATCTGCAAATTCTTCCTCAATTTTGTCAAGCTGACGATCTACAGTTGATTGATTATTGGAGCAAGAACACATAAATAACGAAATAGATAGTGACGTTAACAATAATATAGTTGATAATATATGTTTCATATTGATCTCCCCTACAATTCATTGTATTTTAATCTTCACTTAACTCATATTCAATTCTAAGCAAGTTTTCAAACACTTTAGCAGTAGCAAGACAATCTGATAATGCCCTGTGAGCATTGTTTCTTACTATTCCATAATGTTCACATAATGTATCTAACTTATAGTCATCAACATCCCAATCATATACTGTATCTCGTTCTAATGATCTATCGAATTTATCATCATCATACTTTACTAACTTACTTTTTGCAATGCTTAGTGTATCAAAGTATTTTCTTTTTTGCGCAGTAACATCATATCCATATTTATACAAAAATCGCAAATCAAAAAGGAGATTGTGGCCTAAAATGTTTGAATTGCCAATAAATTTATCTAATGCCGGTATAACTTGCTTAATTTTGGGAGCATCTTTTATCATTTCATTTGTTATACCGTTAATTGATGTAATCTCTTCCGTTATAGGTTTGTTTGGCTTTATTAATGTTGTAAATGCTTCTACAGGTTCAAAATCGCAAAATTTTATTGCAGATACCTCAAGTATTTCATCTCTTAATTTCAATCCAGAGGTTTCCGTGTCAATAACGACAAATTCAGAAAAAGAAAAAATAGAGCTATTCTTTCTTGGCTTTGTAAAAGTAATCTCTGGCATATTTGAGACTGCTTGATTGTTAATTTTTAAGTCTGATAATTTAATTTCTGTTTTAGGGATACTATTTAATTCCTTATTGTATTCATCAATTCTTTTAAGAATGTTTTCTTTTCGCTTATTCTCCAGTTCTTGCTTTTCAATTTCTTGCTGCTTTATTTTAGCATCCAGTTTTGCCTTTTCTTCATCAGCAGCTTTCTTTTGAGCTATTAATGATCTTTGCTTTATCAATTCATTTTCTTGCTTTAATTGTTCATTGTTCTTTTCTATTTCGACTTTAATATTTTCAAAATCTTGTTGTTCTTTTTGGCTAATAGTGTTTTTGTCCTTGATATATATATAAATAGCTATAGCACCAGCTATTATTAATCCTATTATCCCAATAACCAAATGATTTACAGAAAATAAAACTAAAGAAATAATCGAAACAATAATTGATGGAAGATATTTTTTGATCATATTGATTACCATCCTTTGTTACATACTTTCAACTTCTTCAAGAGTTCCATAGCTGAAGAAGTCTCCTCTGGCTATATGCTCCATTTCGTGAGCTATAGCCTTATTTTGTTCTTCAAAACATAAACGTGAATTAATATAAATGTTATAGAAACCATCTGAATCCATTACTGTAACACCTTTGACAGTAATAGGTAAGTCAATAAGTCTAACTATGTAGTCCAATATTATTCACTATCCTTTTGCATACGCTTTAGAATTTCAACAGTTGCTTCTATATCCTCTTTGGTTACGTTTCTCGATACACTGAAGAGGATTTTCATTTCCGGACGTGTTCTTAGCTCGTCAATAATATCTCGTGTTTCGTCATCAAGATATATAGGTTCATTATGAGCTTCTACCATTATATTTTTTCTAACTAAATAATCCATAGGAACACTGAAATAATCAGCTATTTTTGAAATAGTTTCAGTTGATAACGATTTTTTTCTTCCAGATTTTAAATCTGTCAGCGACCCTCTACTTACACCAGCATTTTTGCACATTGCTGTAATAGATATTTTATTTTGCTTACATAATTCTTCAATTCTATTATACAATTCAGACATAGTTACACCTCATATTTTGTATATTTCGACAAATTTACGCAAAAGAGTAAATACCGCTTGACATTTACGCAAAGGTGTAATATAATACAATCAGGCGGTACGCAAAAGCGTAATCATGTATCTCACAAATATATTATATTACGTTTTTGTGTAACTGTCAATACTATACAATACTAAGTTTTTTAATATTGTGAAAAGAAGGTGTTAATTATTAGTGAACGAAAGCGCCCATTGACCGACTATGGAATTCAAGTAAAAATAAAACTAATGAAGTCGGGAAAAACACAAGATTGGCTGATTGACGAAGTAAAAAAGAAATTACCCAATAAATATCTTGATTCATCAAATCTATATAAAATATTTACCGGTCAAATCAATTCACCTGAAATTCAATCAGCAATAAATGATATTTTAGGAATAGAAAATTAAGCTTACATTATTCAGTAACTTAATTATACTCAGCTATCTCTAAATGTCAATAGTTAGCAGTCCGTTATTATGGACTAAATGCGTGAGAGGGGTGAGGGAATGAAAAAGGAAATAATTGAAAAAGCAAAAATGTTAGCTGGGATTTCATTAAGTGATTGGAAAATGCTATCATTTGTTGTTAATGAGAGTTTTAATAAAAAAGAAAAAGAGCTTGAGCGTGACCTCAAACTCTCTACTTCTGAGATTGAAAAGTTTATTCATGAACGATTTGAATAAACAAATCATCAGCGTAATTGCAACAGACGCCAACCAAAGAGAATGAGAAGGGGTGAGAAGTATGGAGATAATAATTCAAGGCTCGGCAAAAGAAATAGCTGGGCTTGTAATTGCGTTACAAGACCAGCCTAAGAAAAAAGAATTAGTTAAGGATAAAATATATGCTACTCTTGATGGAACTGTTCTTTATCAAGCTGTTCGGAAAGCCAATGATGATAAAGTCTAAGAAACTCCATATTGTAAACAGCCAGTTTAGAACCAAGAGTGTTTGCAATATCATCTTCTTGTACAGAATTCACGTAACTTGCGATATGTTCAAAATCCTTTTCGGTAAGGCTATCGATAAATTCTGAATAATCTGGAAGTTTCATAACTTTTCCTCCTTTCATTTAAGATACTTCAATTATAGATGTAAAGGAGAATATTGTCAAATTATCAGCGTGAGGGGGTGATACCATGACAATCAAAGAATTTCTTGACGAAGATGTAAAAAAGTTGGAAGACATTATATCTGCGTACCCAAAGCAGATACCGGTAAATGTTGTCGCCGATTTGTTAGGGTGCAATCCTGATAGTGTTCGCACGATGTGCCAAGAAAATCACGTTTTTGGAGACGGGTGGAGAAAACCCGGAAAAATGAATAAGGGATTCTGCATACCAACTGCGGTGTTTATCCGTTGGTACACAAAAGGAATTTACATTGGAAAGGGGTGTTAGTATGAAACATAAGCTAAGTAAGAAAAAGCGATATGATATTGAAGCTGTTGTTGCAGCGTTGCTATGGAGTGCAGTTATGTTTATTTCCTGCGAGTTTGTCGGCGGTATTCCTGCACTGATAATTATTGCACTGACAACGGGTATTTTTATCCTGATTGACCGTGTAGAAACAGCTATGGACAGGGTTGAGAAAAAAAGAAAACAGATTGAAGTAGCATTTGAAAATAATATGAAGGAGTGATTTGAATGCCAACAGGAAGCACGGAGAACGGATTAAGATTTCCACCGCACGATCCATGCGAACCGGTGGAAAAGATAATTAAAGGACCTGTCACAGAGCAGGAAAAAGAAGAAATCAAAAAGATGTATGCTGACGGAATCGGCGTATGTGAAATCGCACGAAAGACAGGATATGCCCAGTCGAGCATTAGCCGTTGGGTAGGTACATGGAAACCAAACAGCAAGGAGGACAAACCAATGAAAGTAAAAGAAAAAGAGCCTGCAGTTGCTCCAACAACTACAAGCTCAAACAAAAATATTTTACAATTAAATGATACAGCAAAATTAAAGATTTGTCAAGAGGCACTTGAAAGAATTGCTGTCAGTAGTCATGACTATATATCTGGATTTGCACGAGGAATCCTAGCGGCAATTAACTATGAAGCAGGTGACGACGATGCGTAAATACAGATTTTACAAGATATGCCCTCACTGCAGAAAACATAAGGTTATGTACTCAAAACTTGGTCTGACTTATTGTCAACAATGCCATGACAGAATATACGAGGAGGTACATGACTAATGAAGCTGATAAGCTTAAAATTAACTAATTTTGAAGGTATTTATTCACTTGAAATTACACCAAACGGACATTCAATGTCCGTTTATGGAGACAACGGAACAGGAAAAACCACTATTGCAGATGCTCAAGCCTGGTTGCTGTTTGATAAGGATAGCCAGTTTACTTCCAATTTTTCACCCAAAATGCGTGATATTCATGGCGAAGATATTCACAATGTAGAATGTTCTGTTAAAGCTACATATGAAATTGATGATAGCGGTTCAAACGTAACGCTTGAAAAGGTCTTGAAAGAGAACTGGAAGAAAAAACGTGGAAGTACTGATGCAGTATTCTCCGGACATAATGTGTCCTATCTTATTGACGGAGTTCCAAAGAAAGAAAAGGAATACGCTGAATATCTTAATTCAATATGCGATATTCAAAAGCTTAACCTGCTGTCTATGCCGCAGTACTTTCCTGAAATAGTGGATATTAAAAAGCGTAGAGAGATTCTGATGGACATGGTGGGTAACATCAGCGATATGGATATCATTCATTCAAACGAAGACTTAAAGCCGTTATTGCATTTAACTTTGAAACCTAACACTACTCAGATGTGGTATTCCATAGATGAATATCTGAAAATATGCAAATCAAAGGCAGCAGAAATTAACAAAGAGCTGAAAGAAATTCCAGGCAGAATTGACGAGCTCGCCAGAACTCTTCCGGAAAGCAATTCAGATGTACCCGAAAGTAATATCCGAGATAAAATCACTCTTCTGACAACTGATAAGACAGGTTTTCAGATTAAGATTAATGCTAGCGAAAGTGAAATGGTATCTGCATTGAAAACTGATATTGCAAATGCAAATTTTGAATTGACTAAGCTAAAATCAAAATATCAAGAAAGCTATGACAAATCAAATGCAGATATAAAGGAAAAAATCAGAAGTTTAACTGATGAAAAATATCAAAGGCTTAATGATGTTAATAATCTGAAAATCAAAAGAAGCGAATCTGAACGTAAGGTTGCCGAACTTCAAAAAATGCGTGAAGACACGCTTAGAGATTATGCAAAGATACAATCTGAAAAATGGAATGGCAATACTATATGCCCTACCTGCGGACAGGCTATTCCTGAAGAACAGATCCAGCAAGCAAAAGAACAATTCAATCTTCACAAATCACAAAAGCTTGAAGAGCTTAACAATTATGGCAAAGGACATTGCTCAAAAGAAATGATAAGCAATGAGCAAAATCTTATTACCGAACTTTCAGAAGACATTGAAAAAACAAATGCTGAGATTTCTAAGATTGAAGAAAGCATTAAATCAGCTGAGCATCAGATATCTTCTCCTGATCCGTTTGAAAACACAGCCGAATACAAGCAGATGCAGAATAAGATTGAAGGTATGAAAGCACAGATCTCAATGCTAGAGTCATCTGAGGACGGAGACAAGAGCAAATATAAAGCAAGAGTAGCTGAAATTGACAAAGAGATCAGTGAGCTGAATATAAAGCTTGCAGAATTTGAAACTGCAAAAAAGACAAGATTACGAATTTCAGAGCTAGAAGAAAAACAGGAACAGCTTGGTCAAGAATATGCTGATTCACAGAAGGGTATTTACCTTTGCGAGCTGTTCTCAAGAACCAAAGCTGATATGTTAACCGATAAAATCAACAGCAAGTTTAAAAGCGTAAAATTCAGGTTATTTAAAACTCAGATCAATGGCGGTATCGTTGATGATTGCGAGGTGTTGGCAAAGACCAGTACCGGATTTATGCCATACAGCACAGCCAATAACGCTGCAAGGATTTCTGCAGGGCTTGATATTATAAGAACGTTTTCAGATTATTGGGGCGTTCAGATGCCGGTATTTGTTGATAATGCAGAAAGCATTACTCAGCTTGATACGAATGGTTTACAGGTCATAAGGCTTGTAGTTTCGGAAAGTGATAAAGTTTTGAGATTTGAAACGGAGGAATAAAAAATGAACAATGCTCTTTCGGCATTTAAAGAAAATGTAATTGATACAGTTGAAAAGAGAGTCAAAGAATATACCGCAAAAAACGAGATTGATTTGCCTGATAATTACTCTTATCCTAATGCAATGAAATCAGCATGGCTTGAAATCCAAGAAGTAAAAAATAAAGAAGGAAAACCAGCATTTGAAGTATGTACTCAAGCTTCAGTTGCTAATGCACTTCTTAATATGATAGTTCAGGGACTTAATCCTGCAAAAAAGCAATGCTATTTCATTGTATATGGAAACCAGCTTGTCCTTCAGCGTTCATATTTCGGCACAATGCACGTTGCTAAAGCTGTTTGCCCGCAAATTTCAGATATTTATGCAGACGTTGTTTACGAAGATGATATTTTTGAATATGAAAAAGTGAGAGGAAGAACAATCATTTCAAAGCACGTTCAAAAACTTCAAAATATTAATCCTGATAAGATCATCGCAGCGTATTGCACCATTGTATATAAAGACAACACAGAGCAAAGTACAATAATGACGTATGAAGAATGTAAGCAGTCATGGCGAAAATCAAGAATGAGCCCTGTAGATTCCAACGGAGATTTAAAAGCCGGATCGGTCCATAAAAATTACACCGCCGAAATGATGAAGAAAACTGTAGTTAATAAAGCATGCAAATATATTATTAATTCAAGTGATGATAGCAGTATTATGATTGCCCAAAAAATTGAAGATGAAGTAAAACAAGCTGCTGTTGAAGATGAAGTTCAGGAAAAGGCTAATTCTGTTGTGATTGATATTGAAGATAACCCTGTATCTATAGATACTGAAACAGGTGAGGTAAAAGAAAATGTTACACAAGAAGAACATTTGAATGATGAACCAAATGAACCGCAGGTTGATTTCTGATGGATATTAATGTATATGCTTCCGGCTCAGGCGGTAACTGCTACCGTCTGAGTGACGGAAAAACGAAAATATTACTTGAATGTGGTATTCCCTGCATTCAGATCATGAAGAAAATTCGATTTGAAATCAGACAAATAGCTGGTGTGTTATTAACACATAACCACATGGATCACGCAAAGGCAGCTAAAGATATTGCAGGATACGGAATTAATATTTATAGCAGTGCCGGAACGTTCAAAGCGTTAAATGCATCAGGGAATCGTTTCAGAATTGTAAAGTCTCACAAAGCTTTTACAGTTGGAACATTTGATATTTATCCTTTTGACGTTGAGCATGATGTTCCTGAGCCGTTGGGCTATGTTATTACCAGTAATATAACCGGCGAGAGACTACTCTTCTTCACAGATACATATTATATCAAATATGTTTTTCCAAACATCAATATTATCATGGGAGAGGTTAACTACAGCATTGAAACTATATCAAATGATATTAATCAATCACGAATAAACAGACTATATGAAAGTCATATGAGTCTTGAACACTTCAAAGAATTTTTAAATGCAAATGATTTATCTAAGCTTCAAAAGATATATATGCTGCATTTGTCTGATGACAATTCAGATGAAAATATGTTTAAAAAAGAAATTCAAAAATTGACCGGAGTTCCGGTTATAGTATGTTAAGGAGTTAAGTTATGGAAGCAACAGAAAATATAAAAAAGATGGATTTAACATTAGATTCAGATGCATTTATTGGATTGAAAAATTCTTTTAATGCTATAATAAAAGAAACATTAAAAAAGATGCAGAAGAAAGACGTTGAAACTGCTGATATCACTATAAAGCTTAGTATTTCATACGAAGACTATGCTAGCGATGTATCAGACGAATTAATTAGGATGCCGAGATTTGAGCATAAGATTACATCGAAAATGCAGGTAAAGAGTGAATCAATCGGATGTATTCCTGCAGGATTTGAATTAAAGTACGATGAAGAAAATGACAAGTACTACTTGCAGGAATTCAAAAAGGCACAACTTGATATGTTTGATTAAGAGGTGCAACAATGATTAACCGAGTTATATTAATGGGCAGAATTGCACAGGATCTTGAAGTCAAGCAGACCCAAAGCGGTAATTCAGTATTATCTTTTTCGCTGGCGGTACAGCGTAATTATGCCAAGCAGGGCGAGGAACGCGAAACAGATTTTATTAACTGCGTTGCATGGCGCAACCAGGCCGAGTTTATCGGAAAGTATTTCCGCAAGGGCAGCATGATCGCCATTGAAGGAAATCTGCGTACAAGAAATTATGATGATAAAAACGATGTGAAGCATTATATTACTGAGGTTTATGTTGACAGCGTTTCATTCACCGGAGAAAAATCTGAATCAGCTGACAATAAACAGTCTGATCAGATCAACCATAGCAATCAATCAAGCGGTAAGGCACAGAGTGGTACTAATCACAGTACCACTAAGCCGCCTGTTCATGATTCACAAGAATATGATGACAGCATGAGTTTAGACGACTTTGACGGAGTTCTAAGCGATGATGGAGTGCCGTTTTAAACATAAAGGAGAGAAAATATGCCACGTCCTAAAAAGAAAGGTCTTGACTATTTTCCTTTGGATGTTGATATTTTTGAAAATGACAAACTTTTTGATGTGCAAAATGATTATGGTCCCTTAGGCGAAGTAATTTATATAAGGCTGCTTTGTCTTGTCTATAAGAACGGATATTATTACAAGTTTGAAAGTCTTGACAAGCTGGCAGCCATGATAATTAGGTCAATCGGTAATCGGTGGACAAGGGACAAAAAGACTGTTAAAGAAATTATCCTTTATCTTGCTAAGATTAATCTCTTTTCAGCAGAGCTTATGCAAAGAAACGTGATAACCTCTCGAGGTGTTCAGGAGCGATACCTATTAGCGGTGGAACGAAGACAGTCAAAGATTGAAGAATATAACCTTCTTGAAAAAGATGAATCACAGGAAGGTTTATTAAATGCACCCAAAAACGATATTAATGTGACAGAAACAAAAGATAATGTTGCAGAAATAAGCATTAATGTTGACAATAAGTACACAAAGGAAAGTAAAGTAAAGAAAAGTAAAGTAAATATGTCTTCTGACAGTGATTTACTTACAAAAGAACAGTTTGATGATCTGGCAAGAATGTCTTCTTCGTCTGTCGTTGATAAATACATATCAAAAATTATCAACTGGCAGAATGATACAGGCAAGAATGTCAGAAATCCATATGAGACAATTAAACATTTCATACAGGAAGACAAGAAATCCCAAAAATCAAAAGTAACTAAGAACAAAAGTAATGATAACAAGACATCATATGATCTTGACGAATGGGAAGAATTTGCATTGAATTTTAATCCCAACAGTGCAGGAGGTGAAAAGGAATGACTTTTGTTGTTCCCGGAAAGGTCCAGGGAAAAGGCAGACCGAGATTTACGAAGAGAGGTACTACATATACACCAAAGACTACTAAGGATTATGAGGAACTGATAAAGCAATGCTACATAATCAAGTATGGAAATAACAAGATTAAAAAAGATATTCCACTATCTTTGTCAGTCTATGCATATTTTCAGCCGCCAAAAAGTCTGAATAAAAAGACTAAGCTGCTTATGGTTTTAGAAAGAATACTGCCTATGAAGAAGCCTGATGGAGATAACATTCTGAAAGCTATAGCAGATGCATTGAACGGAGTGGCGTATGATGACGATAAACAGATTGTTGATTGGTCGCTGAAAAAAAGGTACACAGACAAGGAATGTCTGCTGATTACCATTGAAGATATCAAAACTGACGAGGAGATAGAATGAATTGAGGTATTAAATTTGAAACAGTATAATTTTTTTGATGAACTTATTGTTGATAATTTTGCAGGAGGGGGAGGAGCTTCAACTGGCATTGAGCTTGCAACAGGCAGACCTGTCGACATAGCGATTAATCATGATCCCGATGCTATTCTTATGCATATGACCAATCACCCTTTTACAAGGCACTATTGTGAAAGTGTATGGGACGTTAATCTTAAAGAGTTGTGCGGGGGCCATCCAGTAGGGCTTATGTGGCTGTCTCCGGACTGCAAGCATTTCTCCAGAGCAAAGGGCGGTAAGCCTGTAAGTAAAAATATACGAGGATTGGCGTGGATTGCTGTACGCTGGGCAGCTATGGTAAAGCCGAGAGTAATTATCCTGGAAAATGTTCCTGAATTTGTGACTTGGGGTCCTCTTGACGAAAACAATTATCCCGACCCGAAAAAGAAAGGCAAAACATTCAACAGCTTTGTAAATGCGTTGAGGTCATACGGGTATAAAGTCAAGTGGGAAAAGTTGAAAGCCTGCGACTATGGAGCGCCGACTATACGGAAACGTTTTTTTCTCATTGCTCGCTGTGACAGTAAGCCGATAGTTTTCCCCGAGCCTACTCACGGCGAGGGAAAGATACCATACAGGACAGCTGCGGAGTGCATCGATTGGAATATCCCGTGTAAGTCAATATTTGAGAGAACAAAACCACTTGCGGAAAATACGCTCCGCAGGATAGCAAGAGGACTTGTAAAGTTTACTATTAATGCTGATAAACCTTTCCTAGTCCCGATAGTAAATCAATCCTTGCTTGCACCTTCGTTGATACAGTATCATTCGGAAACATCTGCGACTGAGGTAAGAGGCCAGGCTCTGAACAAACCAATAATGACGGTTGACGGTTCGCCAAGATATGGATTGATGTCTGCATATATTGTTAAGTATTACAGTGGCAATAATTATTCGGCTGTCAATGACCCTCTTGCGACTATCACTACAAGAGAGCGACACGGACTGATAGAAATTCATTTGTGTGTCCTGCGGAACAATCAGGACTGTAAGAGCCTTAACGAGCCTTTGCCGACCGAGTGCACAAGCGGCGGTCACTTTGCAGAAATACGGACAAGCATTATTAAATATCATCCCGAAAATGGTCTAGGACATTGGAAAGAAATAAGAGAGCTGCTTAACAAGTATTGCGGATATAATTTCTCAGATGATGAGATATTGTTGATTGACATTGAAGGTGAGAATTACTACATTGCAGACATCGGAATGCGAATGCTTGAACCGAGAGAACTGTACAATGCGCAAGGATTTCCGCCGGATTACATAATAGACCACGATTACAAAGGCAATGTATATCCACGTAGTAAGCAAATTGCAAGATGTGGCAATGCAGTACCTCCTCCATTTGCGGAGGCTCTTGTCAGAGCAAATCTGCCGGAGATGTGCGGAGATAAAATAATGACAATGCACGAATTTAATAAAGTAATATGAAAATTAATAGAGAATAATGGACGGTGATACAAATGATTAAAACCTTGGTATGCACATTATTGATAATTTATATGTTAGCTGTATCAGCCTATGCCATTGTTATTACGGTGGCGTTGGTGCAGGATTTGATAGATGAAATAAAGAGGCATAAGCGGAATAAGCGGAAATGGCGTAGTCGGAAATGAAAGTATATTTAGACAGCTCTAAGATAAGCACCATGATGATGAAGAAAGGATATCACACATTAACGGACCTATGCAATGACGCAGGTATAAAACGTGAATATCTGAGCCAGTCCATGAACAGGCGAGCAAGTCCGGAAATGTCATGGCTGATAGCTGATTTATTGGAATGTGACATCAAGGACCTGTGGAGCGTTGATTGGACGGCAGAAACGAGGCGGAGATTCAGTGGCAGGAAGAAAACAGAAAAAGTCTGAGCTAAGCTGCAAGGACTGCAAGAGATACGGCAGGACGTACGGCTGCCCTGCAAGTGACAGAATGTACATATGCAGCTGTTTCACGAGGAAGGAGATAAGTAATGACCGACAACGAAAAGATACTGGAATTGCTCAGAGATATACTGAGAGGAGAGAGACTTAATGACCATAACGGAGCTTAACGGATACATAAAACGCAAGCAGGAAATCGAGGACATAGAACAGGAACTTAACTGCAATCATTATGCCGCAGATTCTGTTACTACTTGCACACCGCCGTCATATACAGCTCATAACAAACGCATAGAGGGGCATACACATGACAGCAGTACAATTTCATTACTAACACGGTTAAGTACTCTTAAATCGAAGCAGAGAGCCTGTGAGGAATACATCAACAGCATTGAAGATTATCAGACGAGGAAAATGTTTCGGCTGCGATTTATAAAAGGCTTAAACTGGACACAGGTTGCACACAAAGTCGGTGGAAACACAGCGGATAGTTGCAGAAAAAGAATAACAAGATTTTTGCAGAAATCATAAAGTTGTCCGTTTTGTCCGTTTTAGGTATGTTATAATTTAAACTGGGGATAGTATAAAAACTATTTCATTTTGTTGTCTCCTTATTTTACGTGGCATTAAGCCACGTTATGCAGGCGGAGAGGAAGATACTTGAAGCCTGCACCAAAGTCTACTGATTACTGCTAACATGCGACTTAATAAACTGAATAGCAAGCAGCGTTCGCTAGAACGAGATCTAGCCCAGTATCACGTCAGTCTACCTAGGTAAGATGATGAATGTAAGAGGGAATGACGACACACTTACATCACAGCAGAATGTGTACGGAATTTGAACCGCAGAGGCTAATTCTGCAGCGGTGGCAGCTCGGAGAGACGAGTGTCTCCTAAAAATAATATTTTGGCATCAGCAGTCGCAAGGCTGCTGTTTTGCTGTATGAAATTGGGTGAATTTATGTATGATGAAAAGTTAAGGTATGAAAACCTGCAGTACGGCTTGTTAGAAACCTTTGGGAAATATGATATTCCAAAGCTTGAAAGCGTAAAGCTGCAGGAGATACCGGAGCTTATAAGTTTTAACTATGCAAAATCGGCAAAGGAGAAATCAAGTAAGGGCATTCATTTTTTTGTTGATGATTATCAATTTGTAAGGCTCTGGAACAATCCGAAAAGTTACATAAATCTTCTTTCACAGTTCAGGCTTGTGTTTACACCTGATTTCAGTTTATACACCGATTTTCCTGTTGCTATGCAGATATATAACCATTACCGAAAACATTGGTTAGGTGCTTATTGGCAGTCGCAGGGAATTACGGTTGTTCCGACTATATGCTGGAGTGATGAAAAGTCGTTCGACTGGTGCTTTGACGGTGAGCCTGTGGGCGGTACTGTTACAGTATCAAGCGTTGGAACGCAGAACAATAAGCAAGCAAAACAAGCTTTTATGCAAGGCTATGATGAAATGATAAAAAGGCTAAATCCTGAAACAATTATTTTTTACGGCAATGTTCCCGATGAATGTAAAGGAAACATAATCAGTATAAGACCGTTTCATGAGAAATTTGACAGCATAACAAAAAGGTGATACAATGGGTGGCAGAGGCGGTTTCAGCAAAATAAAGAATCTAGGGACGGGAATTAAAATTAATATGCAATTTTTCGGGAGAAAGCAAACACCTCTTTATTTGCCGAAAAAAGAATATGGAAAGCTAATTCACGAAGTTGATACATTGTATAATTCTAAATACAGTAATAACAAAGTGATTTATCATTACTCTGGAAAGTATGAATATAGATTGCAGAATAAAGGATATAATAATTACGTTGTTTTATCTAAAAGAAAAATAAAATAGGTGGTAATATGACGAGTGAAAAATTAGAATTACTTAAAGAAAAACTTAAAAATATTGGTAAATCATACGATAATTTTGTAAGCAGTATGTTGGTAACCAGCAAAACACATAAAGGATTCGCTGATTCTTTATTAAAGTTTTTAAATGATAATCCTACTGCTGATGCAGATGATGTTTCACAATTTGAAATGGAGTACATAGGTATTCCGTATTTTGATGAAAGTGATGGTAAATGGCATCGTTGGGACGAAATAATATCTGAAGAGGAAGCAAAAGCAATAGTTCAAAAAGAATATTGCGATGATTAAATTAAAGTTCTTTTGGCAGAGAGTACATTTCCGAATGAACACGGCGAGAGAAGTTTTACAGTTTACATGAAACTCGGAATTACCAAAAAGAAAACATTCAAAACTGGTTGGCAAATTGATAAGGAACTAAAATTCCGAAATTTATAACAGCCTATCCTAATAACAAAAAGGAGAAAACATAATGTTAAAACTTTACGATACAGTAATTGTAAAAAAGAATAATGTTAAAGCTGCTATTATTGAAATAGATGACAATAATGGAAAAAGTCCGCCTATTTATTTGGTGGAGGTTATTGATAAGCCTGATAATGCAGCTGTTAATGACGTAATATTTTGGTGTGAAGAAAGCGACCTAAATGAAATTGAATAAAAGTCAGAGAGTACATTCGTGTGCTCTCTTTTCTTATGCTTAAATTTTGAAAGGACGGTGAAACCGCATGAATGAAAGACAAAAGAAATTTGCTGAATATTACGCACAGTGCGGTAACGCCGCTCAGAGTGCAATTAAGGCAGGGTACAGTGAGAGCTATGCAACTCACCGTACAGATGAATTGTTGAGAAATGTGGAGATTTCAGAATATATCCGACAGCTTTCAGAAGCTGAACAGGACAAACGCATAATGACCGCAAAGGAACGGCAGGCGCTGTTATCTGACATTGCGCAGGACGGCGATAACGCTCCTTCAGACCGTATAAAAGCCGTTGATACCCTTAACAAGATGACGGGGGAATATACCGTCAGAGTTGACACTACCGTTAAGACTTCCGACAAACTTGCAGATGTTTTCAAACAGATAGGCGGTGAAGGGCTTGAATAATAGTTTTCCTCTTTCGCAGAAATACATAGATTTCATTAATTCAACGCACAATGTTTCTGCTGATTTTCTTGAGGGAACTACAGCTTCCGGAAAGACAACTGTGGGCGCAGGTGTTAAGTTTATGCGAATGGTTTCTGAAAGCCCGAAGAAGCTTCACATAATCGCAAGCAAGACTACGGGAACGGCTGAAAAGAATATTATTCAGCAGGATAACGGCATACTTGACCTGCACCGCAACGCTCAGTATTTCGGTAATGGCGACAAGGACAACAAGCTTCCGCATATTAAGTTTGAAGGTAAAATCATCTATGTTCTCGGATATGACAACAAGGACAAGTGGCAGAATGTTCTGGGCTCTCAGTTTGGCTGTGTGTATATTGATGAAATAAATACAGCTGATATTGAATTCGTCCGAGAAATATCTACCCGTAACGATTATCTTATGGCAACGCTGAATCCTGATGATCCGAGCCTGCCTGTTTACAAAGAATTTGTAAACCGTTCCCGACCGTATAAAAAATATGCGGCTGATGTGCCAAAAGAAATAATGTCTGAACTTAAAGAAGAACCTGTACCAAACTGGCGGTACTGGTTCTTTACTTTTATGGATAATTTATCACTTGCTCCGGAGGATATAAAGAGAAAAATGGACGCTGCCCCGAAAGGCACAAAGCTTTACAAAAACAAAATCTTAGGCCTCAGAGGACGTGCTACGGGGCTTGTATTCAATCTTGAGGACAAGAATATAATTACACTCGAACAGGCTAAAAAGTTTGAATATGTCCGTTTTTCGGCGGCTCTGGATACAGCTTATTCGCAGACTACACCTGATACAATAGCATTTATCTTTGTGGGCATTACGGCAGACAGAAAATGTGTTGTCCTTGATGAAAGAGTTTACAACAACAGGGATTTGAAAACACCTCTTTCTCCGTCAGATATTCCACCGGAGTTCGTCAGATTTCTTGAAGCAAACAGAAAGCTGTGGGGATTTGCAAGAGATGTGTACATAGACAGTGCAGACCAGGCAACAATTACTGAATGTCAGAAATATAAACGACTTACAGGCTGTATATATAACTTTATTCCCGCATTCAAGAAAACAAAAATAATAGACAGAATTCACTTGCAGTCAGCATGGATGGCAGCAGGTGATTTTTTAGTGCTTGAAAACTGTAAGAACTATATTTCCGAAATGAATATATACAGCTGGAAAGAAGACAAATACGAACCGGAAGACGGCAACGATCATTGCATAAACTCTTGCCAGTATGCATGGCTGCCGTATAAATCAATGATTGGAAGTGTTAAGATTGAAGTTTAATTTAGGAAGTAAGGTGAAAAAGATGATTCAGAACTGGCTGAATATTATCCCTGCAAGCGAACAAAGCATATCGCTTATGGAGAATATGACATTTAACACAGAAGTCCTTCGTTCTCAGATATGGTACAGAGGTGACGCTGATGAACTGTTCCAGTTTTTCAGACAGTTAAACAAGCATGGAGCAAAAACGGGATTCTGGGAAAGTGTTCCCACAAATGAGCAGATACGGAAAATTCACAGCGGACTGCCTGCCATAATTGCTGATACTCTTGCTTACATTGTCAGCTCTGACCTTGACAATGTGGATATTAACCGCCATGAATGGGAAGAAATTGCAGAACAGATAAACTTTCAAAGCCTTGTAAATAAATGCGTTGTTGACACGCTTGTGGACGGTGACGGAGCATTCAAAATTTCCGTTGATACAGACCTTTCGCCTTATCCTATTGTTGAATTTGTGGGCGCTGACAAGGTGGAATATGAGCAGTCAAGGGGCATAATAACCGCTGTTGTATTTAAAACAGGATATACAGTCAAATCAAAACGTTACGTTCTTTATGAGCGTTACGGCAAAGGCTTCATAGAAAGCAAACTGTATGATGAAAGCGGCAATGAAAAACCACTTGACACCGTTCCTCAGTTAATCGGAATACCCGAACAGGTAGAATTCAACGGGGACTACATTATGGCAGTACCGTTGAAATTCTTCAATTCAAAGAAGTATAACGGCAGAGGTAAGTCAATCTTTGACGGCGGTAAATCCGACTGCTTTGACGCTCTTGACGAAGTGATTTCGCAATGGTGGGACGCAATCCGAGCAGGAAGAGTAGGAAAATACATTCCCGAAGATATGATTCCGAGAAATCCTCAGAACGGTGAGCTTATGTCCGTTAATAGTTTCGGAACGAACTTTGTTACTGTTTCTTCGGTGCTTAGTGAAAACAGTTCAGAAAATCCAAAGATTGATGTTGTACAGCCGGATATCAAGTATGATGCTTTTGTAAGCTCATATACAAATGCTTTGCTTATGTGCCTGCAGGGACTTGTTTCTCCTGCTACTCTGGGAATTGACGTAGGTAAAATGTCAAGCGCAGATGCACAGAGGGAAAAGAAAGACGTAACGGGAAACACACGAAACACCATTACAAATGCCCTTGAAAAGACCCTGCCAAAGCTGATTGAAGCGGTGCTTAAAACCTATGACAATATGAACGGCAAAGCTCCTTCTGATTGCGGAGATATAACCGTGTCTTTCGGGGAATACGGTGCTCCCGATTTTGACAGCCGTGTTGAAACAATAGGCAAGGCGAGTACATATGGAATAATGTCAG
>JBJFBR010000071.1:0-3296 GCA_051888545.1 Oscillospiraceae bacterium | reverse complement strand
ACAAAATCCTCTTGAAAGAAATCTTAGTTGCACATTAAGATTAAAGCCATTTTTTGTCCAACGAAAGCCAGAATATTTTTGTGTCCAAAATCCAAATTTATCAACATTTATTACCGGATTATTATTACAATAACAATAAGTGTGAATACACTGGGGATTATATGAATCTGCAAGCAAAATACTTGGGTCAACAGAATTTATAAACAAGCATGTTGTTGAATCATAATATCTTGACTGCAAATAGTAAAGTGAAGTTTCTTCATCATAGTAGTAACCACGGTATCTGAATGAATTTAATCTTCCGAGATTGCAGTTAGAGGTGTCGGAAACAATTGTGCATTTGCCCCATGGATCATACTCATATTTTACCACAGCTTCGCCTTCGCTGTCAACTATTGCTATAACATCTCCCACAAGGTTAGTGATATAGAAATACTGATTATTGTTAAGTTCAAAGCCAACAAGATTATCATTTGCATCATATCTGAAATATAAAGTATTTGTTCCGTCAGTCTGACTGGTGATTTTATTGCCGACTAATGTATAAATTGTTTCTACTCCGTCAACTGTTTTAGATGTACGAATGCCATCAGCATTATATTTATATGAAATTTCTGTACCGTCAGAAAGAGCTGCCGTTGCAAGCTGCCTGCAGGAGTCTGTCCTTTAACAAAGTGAAGTTCTAAAGGAGTACTTGATTCCCACAAAACTTTTGTAGTATCTGCTTCTGAAGAAGTTATTGTAGTCAAAGCACCTGTCAAACTCATTGCTACAGAAAGTGAAGTAAATAAACTTATAATTAGTCTTTTTTTATATTTATCATTCTTGTTACATTATTGGTAATCAATAATTTCCATTATATTAGCTCCTAAGAATATACTGTATTCTTAAAGCCAATTAATAATACTATTTAATTTTCACGCTCTTAGTAACAAATCCGCCGTTATATGTTTTGCCATTAATAGTTCTGTAAGCTTTTACAGTAAAGTAATAAGTCTTCCCTTTTGTAAGACCTGTTTTTGTAAAGCTTGTAGTGCTGTTGTTTACGGTTTTTAAAAGTTTCCAGCCGCTGCTTGCAGTCTTATAGTAAACCTTGTATCCGCTTGCACCGGTTACTTTGTTCCATTTTACAGTTGCTTTCTTTGAACCTGCTGTAAGGTTAAAGTTAATTGTTGCGGGATTAGTGGTTGTATAAAGCTGTTTTGAAAAGCAGCCATAAACTATTTTGCCGTCTTTCTTTGTATAAGGCTTGATTGCAAACTTCTGTGATGTGCCAGATGGCAGTTTTGAAATAGTATAACTTGTTGATGTGGTTGTTTTTATTTTTGTCCATTTACCGCTCTTTAGCTGCCATACTTCATAGCCCTGTGCACCAGCAACCTTATTCCATGAAAGCTTAATTGAATTTGCAGCTGCTGTTGCCCTTGGTATAGCCATAGTAAGTAATGGTAATTCAGTCTTCTTTGTCGTTTTGCCACATACGGAGCACTTCTTATAAGTATAGCCCTTTGCAAAGTATGTTGGTTTTACAGTTACTGCTTTATAGCTATGGTTTTTTGCTTCGATTGTCCTTGATTCAGTATTACCGCAAATAGAACATTTTCTTTGCTGCGTTCCTGCCGTTGTGCAAGTAGCTGCCTTTGTTGTTGTCCATGGTCCAAAATTATGAGAATGTTCGTTGACATTAATTTTGTTTTCAAAAATGCAATTAAATTTATCACTTTTTGCAATCACCTTATATTTATATATTCCGGTTATTTCAGGATTGAACTTTATACAATTTTTATCTGAATTATTGTAAGTATAAGAAAAAAGCAAAGAGCCATCAGGGTTATATACTTCTTCATAAACACTGTAGTTAAAATTATTGCCTATTCTTGAACCATTATCCGCATATGTTAGTTCATAACATAAATATATATCTTTACCAACAGAAATATCATTCGAAACTTTACCCATATTTGTATTCGAAATCCATGCATTAAGATTAATAGCTCTGTTATCATCTATTTTCTTTAAATACTGCATTGAGCAATATCCGTTATATCCATTATATGACACATGTGCCCAGCTTCCATCAGCCTTAGAAACGTATACTGTTGCACCCTTAGGAATTGTCGTAATCTGTGAATAATTTGTTCCATGGCCACTTCTCATGGTTAAAGGATACTGACTTGTTGTAACAACGTAATTACCGGCATAGGAATCTGAACAATAACAGCTGGTTGATGAATTTTGGTATCTTAGAACTCCATCCCAGGGATTATAATAATAACCGCTGATAGAAATTTCGGTACCGGTTTGATCTCCTGTTTGTGGATATCCGTGATCATAATGTGCTCCTACATTCTGATTATTGCCTAGATAAAATTCTGTATGAGTTGCTTCATTAAGTAATATATCGCCTCGTTGTAAATTTGCTGAGCTTGATATCTTGCTCCAGGGGATCCATACAAATCCATTACCGGTAAGATTTGATCTTAAATTACCGGTATATGAAGCACTGCCAACATCGAACCCTGCATATTTCAATGCCGAGATAACAAAAGAAGAACAATCATAATCCGGTCCCCATCGGTTTGATTGACTGTAACCATGACTATTATCGTTTGCAGTATTAATTGCCCATTGTAAAGCTGTTTCAATAGTTGGTGACACAGCACTTGCTTCTAAATTGGCAGGCATAATGTATACTGAATTCAAAGCAATAAGCAAACATATCAATAGGCTTAAAACTCGTTTTTTCATAATCAATCCTTCTTAACATATATATTTAAAACTATTTCAAGTATATCACTCTCACCATCTTATGTCAATCTAATTGCTGTATTTTTGTACATAATAACAAAAGTACGCTAAAAAGCAATAAGCTAATTAACGTACTATATTTATAAATATATTTCAAAGCTCTTTAATATGCACAATCGATTCTGTCATTCCTATGGCAATTAATTGTTTGTTAATAACTTTCCGTTTTTATCATATATTTCTTCTAATGAAAGATCAGTTGACTCATTATTTTTAATTTCTATTACATAAAATTTGTGAGTATATCCTGCTGAATCATTGGCAACAAGATACACCTTTATTATATCATTTTTATTTGCCTGAACTGTTTTTCTTACATTTAATGTACCTGTATTAATTACATCATTCAAATCAACTTTTTTCTGGTATTCGTTTTTATCGTTTACATCTATTTTTAAACAACAGTCGGTAAATTTAACATTATCCGTTTCTGTTGGACTTAAGTCTATATCAATATTAATTTTTGTTTTTTTACCATTATGATTTAT
>JBJFBR010000070.1:0-3307 GCA_051888545.1 Oscillospiraceae bacterium | reverse complement strand
TGGTAAAGTGGAATGTCGGTGTAAATGACTGCAAAATCCATATTACAATGGACATGGCAAAAATAACTGTTCCTGCTTTTACAATAAAGCCTCTGCATTTGTCCCATGTGTTTTTCAGAACTGATTTTACCATTGGAACACGATATGTAGGAAGTTCCATTATGAACGGTGCTTTGTTTGACTTGAATACTGTCTTTTTGAGGATCAGACCCACAAGTATTGCAAGCAAAAATCCGATGAGATACATTGAAAATACAACAAGCCCTTTATATTTCTTGAAAAAAGCGCCTGCAAACAGGGCATATATGGGCAGCTTTGCACCGCAGGACATAAATGGAATAAGCATGATTGTCATTCGGCGTTCACTCATATTTTCTTCGGTTCGTGCAGCCATAACGGCAGGCGTTGTGCAGCCGAATCCCATTAGCATTGGTATAAAGCTTTTGCCTGAAAGTCCAAGCTTTCGCAGAAATCTGTCAGTAATGAATGCTGCTCGTGCCATATATCCGCTGTCCTCAAGAATTGATAAGCATAGGAATAATATTGCGATCTGAGGCAGGAAGGTTAAAATGCCTCCGACTCCGTGAATAACTCCGTCAACCAGAAGCGACTGCGTCCATAGTGGTGCATCTGCAGCAGTCAGCAGTTTTGTGACAGCCGGTGAAAGCATATCGTTGAACAGTTTGTCGATCAGGTCAGATAAAAACGTACCCACAGGCCCGAATGTCAGAGAGAAAATCCCAAGCATTATAAGCAAAAAGATTGGCAGGGCGAGAAATTTGTTGGTTACAACCAGGTCAATCTTGTCGCTGACTGAAAGCTTGTTTACCTTTTTGCCTTTGTTTACGCTTTTGCGTGTTATATCTTCAATAAATTTGTATCTTGCATCAGCAAGCATGGTTTCTCTGTCACCGTATTTGCTTGTGCTTTCATATTTTTTTGCAATAGTGTCAATGTGTTCAAGCTGATTTTTTGTCAGCTTTAATTCTTTGATTACCCGTTCATCGTCCTCAAGTACTTTTGAAGAATAAAAAGAATAAGGAAGTTTCTTCTTTTCATCATATATTTCAGCAAAAATAGTATTCAAAGCATTTTGCGTGTTGTTGTCATAGTTAATGTCAGGGGGTGTGATTCTGTTTTTTACGACATATGAAATCTGCCTTAAAACCTCGTCAATGTTATCGCCGTGACGGGCGGAGATGGGCACAATGGGAATTCCCAGAAGTTTGGATAAATAGCAGGTGTCGATAGTTGTTCCCTGAGATTTTACATCGTCCATCATATTTATAACAAGCACCATAGGTGTTTGCAGCTCAATCAGCTGAACGGTAAGATATAAATTCCGTTCTATGTTTGTGCCGTCAATTATGTTTATTATAGCGTCCGGTTTTTCATTCAGTATGTAGTCACGGCTTACTATTTCTTCCATAGAATAAGGGGAAAGAGAATATATTCCGGGAAGGTCAACAATGTTGAAGTTTCCGTCTTTAGTTTGTCCCATTTTCTTTTCAACAGTAACTCCTGCCCAGTTGCCTACATATTGATTAGAGCCGGTCAAAGCATTAAAGAGCGTTGTTTTTCCGCAGTTCGGATTGCCTGCCAATGCAACATTAATCATTTCTTGCTCTCCTTCTGGACTATAATATTTTTTGCTTCAGAACGTCTTATAGAAAGAACGTATCCTCTCAGTTTAAGCTCAAGAGGGTCACCCATAGGGGCAATTCTGTAAAGCATAACATTAACACCCGGAGTAATGCCCATATCAATCAGGCGTCTTTTCATTGCTCCAACACAATCAATGCGTACTACAAGAGCACTGTCACCTTTGGATAAATCGTTTAAAGTGAGTTCACTCATTTGTTTTCTACACCTCACATTATAGGCGGTTAGTCTACTCTAATTACTATGATAACACATTTTCTGCTTAAAGTCAATGAAAATAAATTTAAAGGAAATCTCTTAGTTCTACAGACATTTGTTCCTCAACAGCTATAAGCTTTTTGGCAATATCTTTGGATTTTTCGTCAGCGGCTGCGTATTGATTCAGGTATTTTGAAAGTGATTTTATACCCATATTGCACCCGTCTGTGATAAAATCCGCCACAGTATGGTCACCGGTGTTTAATGCAAGCTTTATATTTAATTTGATTTGTGACATTATTCTTGCCATGGCAGGAAGATTTTTGCCGTTGTCCTCATATCTGTCCAATAGCTCCTGCAAATTGCTGTCAATGGCTTTGTGCTGTTTCATTGCGTCTTTGAGAAGCTTTTTCAGTTTGTGACTTTTAACATAGCAAAGAGAGCTGTCAATAACGCTTATGCCCATTTTTATTCCTGCATCACATTCACGCAATAATTTTACTGTATCACTTTCAATCATTTTAATCATCCTTTTATTAAAATTTCTTTTCTAAAATTATATCCATTTTTATTTAAAAAAATTCATCATAAGACTGTAATTTCGTATAAATATAAATTAATTTTGCATAAATGTATAATATATAACTTTTTTGTACTATGCTTTGGCAGATTTTTCGAGCATTATTAACAAGTAATTAAATATTATCCATAAATCCGTTATATTTTACCAAATCTATTGAAATTATATTATTAATTTGATAAAATAATTAAGAGAAATTGTAAAAGCAGGTGATAAAGTGATTTGCCCAAAAGTGCTGGTATCTGGAAGCGGTTTTTTTGACGACGATTTGTTAATAAACAGTTTCAAGCAAAGCAATATAGATGTTAAAACCGTAAAGCCTATGGGTGATACTATTGCCTGCTCCGATATTGAAATAGCAGTATTAAAATATGAACCCCATGTTCTTATTATGTATATCACAGAGCTTGATGCTCAGGACCTGTACAGACTTATAAATAATCTGAATCAACTTGATTATCCCCCTAAAATTATTACAATCGGCATATATTCCAATGAATATTCAAGACAAAAGCTTCTCAGTATGAAAGTGCAGAAATGTCTGGATTTGCCTTATTCCTTTGCTAATATATGTAAACTTATAAAAAGCACGGCAGAAAAAATATCTTTTAAGCCTTCGGAAATTGAGAATGATATCTATAAATCTATTAATGATGTTTTGACAATGTGCGGATTTCATTCGGGAATGCAAGGCTTTATATACATAAGAGAGGTGCTTTTCAGATATGTTATAAGTGATAATAAAAAGTTAAACCTTTCAAAAGATGTATATCCTGATATAGCAATGGAGCATAATATTTCAGATTCAAAGGTTGAATGGGATATTCGTTCATCTATAGGTCAGGCTTGGAAAAAGTGTCCTGATTA
>JBJFBR010000069.1:0-3307 GCA_051888545.1 Oscillospiraceae bacterium | reverse complement strand
TAATCAGGACACTTTTTCCAAGCCTGACCTATAGATGAACGAATATCCCATTCAATCTTTGAATTTGAAATATTATACTCCTTTGCTATATCAGGGTACACTTCTTTTGAAAGATTCAATTTTTTATTATCACTTATAACATATCTGAAAAGCACTTCTCGTATGTATATAAAACCTTGCATTCCCGAATGAAATCCGCACATTGTTAAAACATCATTAATTGACTTATAGATATCATTCTCAATTTCCGAAGGTTCAAAAGATATTTTTTCTGCCGTGCTTCTTATAAGTCTGCATATACTTGCAAAGGAATATGGCAGATCAAGACATTTCTGCACTTTCATACTGAGAAGCTTTTGCCTTGAACATTCATTGGAATATATACCGATCGTAATAATTTTAGGAGGATTATCAAGTTGATTCAGATTATTTATAAGTCTGAACAGATCCTGAGCATCAAGCTCGGTGATATACATAATAAGAACATGGGGTTCATATTTTAATACTGCTATTTCAATATCGGAGCAGGCAATAGTATCACCCATAGGCTTTACGGTTTTAACATCTATATTGCTTTGCTTGAAACTGTTTATTAACAAATCGTCGTCAAAAAAACCGCTTCCAGATACCAGCACTTTTGGGCAAATCACTTTATCACCTGCTTTTACAATTTCTCTTAATTATTTTATCAAATTAATAATATAATTTCAATAGATTTGGTAAAATATAACGGATTTATGGATAATATTTAATTACTTGTTAATAATGCTCGAAAAATCTGCCAAAGCATAGTACAAAAAAGTTATATATTATACATTTATGCAAAATTAATTTATATTTATACGAAATTACAGTCTTATGATGAATTTTTTTAAATAAAAATGGATATAATTTTAGAAAAGAAATTTTAATAAAAGGATGATTAAAATGATTGAAAGTGATACAGTAAAATTATTGCGTGAATGTGATGCAGGAATAAAAATGGGCATAAGCGTTATTGACAGCTCTCTTTGCTATGTTAAAAGTCACAAACTGAAAAAGCTTCTCAAAGACGCAATGAAACAGCACAAAGCCATTGACAGCAATTTGCAGGAGCTATTGGACAGATATGAGGACAACGGCAAAAATCTTCCTGCCATGGCAAGAATAATGTCACAAATCAAATTAAATATAAAGCTTGCATTAAACACCGGTGACCATACTGTGGCGGATTTTATCACAGACGGGTGCAATATGGGTATAAAATCACTTTCAAAATACCTGAATCAATACGCAGCCGCTGACGAAAAATCCAAAGATATTGCCAAAAAGCTTATAGCTGTTGAGGAACAAATGTCTGTAGAACTAAGAGATTTCCTTTAAATTTATTTTCATTGACTTTAAGCAGAAAATGTGTTATCATAGTAATTAGAGTAGACTAACCGCCTATAATGTGAGGTGTAGAAAACAAATGAGTGAACTCACTTTAAACGATTTATCCAAAGGTGACAGTGCTCTTGTAGTACGCATTGATTGTGTTGGAGCAATGAAAAGACGCCTGATTGATATGGGCATTACTCCGGGTGTTAATGTTATGCTTTACAGAATTGCCCCTATGGGTGACCCTCTTGAGCTTAAACTGAGAGGATACGTTCTTTCTATAAGACGTTCTGAAGCAAAAAATATTATAGTCCAGAAGGAGAGCAAGAAATGATTAATGTTGCATTGGCAGGCAATCCGAACTGCGGAAAAACAACGCTCTTTAATGCTTTGACCGGCTCTAATCAATATGTAGGCAACTGGGCAGGAGTTACTGTTGAAAAGAAAATGGGACAAACTAAAGACGGAAACTTCAACATTGTTGACCTTCCCGGAATATATTCTCTTTCCCCTTATTCTATGGAAGAAATAGTAAGCCGTGACTACATACTGAATGAAAAACCGGACGCTATAATAAACATAATTGACGGCACAAACATAGAACGGAATTTATATCTTACCGTTCAGCTGATTGAGCTGCAAACACCTATGGTGCTTGTTATAAATATGATGGACGATGTAAAATCTCAGGGAACAACTATCGACACCTGCTATTTATCCAAACTTCTGGGAATTCCCATTGTGCCCATCTCCGCCCGTCACGGCGATAACATTGACGAGGTTTTAAGGCAGATTTCATATGTCGTAAAAAACAGAATCACACCCCCTGACATTAACTATGACAACAACACGCAAAATGCTTTGAATACTATTTTTGCTGAAATATATGATGAAAAGAAGAAACTTCCTTATTCTTTTTATTCTTCAAAAGTACTTGAGGACGATGAACGGGTAATCAAAGAATTAAAGCTGACAAAAAATCAGCTTGAACACATTGACACTATTGCAAAAAAATATGAAAGCACAAGCAAATACGGTGACAGAGAAACCATGCTTGCTGATGCAAGATACAAATTTATTGAAGATATAACACGCAAAAGCGTAAACAAAGGCAAAAAGGTAAACAAGCTTTCAGTCAGCGACAAGATTGACCTGGTTGTAACCAACAAATTTCTCGCCCTGCCAATCTTTTTGCTTATAATGCTTGGGATTTTCTCTCTGACATTCGGGCCTGTGGGTACGTTTTTATCTGACCTGATCGACAAACTGTTCAACGATATGCTTTCACCGGCTGTCACAAAACTGCTGACTGCTGCAGATGCACCACTATGGACGCAGTCGCTTCTGGTTGACGGAGTTATTCACGGAGTCGGAGGCATTTTAACCTTCCTGCCTCAGATCGCAATATTATTCCTATGCTTATCAATTCTTGAGGACAGCGGATATATGGCACGAGCAGCATTCATTACTGACAGATTTCTGCGAAAGCTTGGACTTTCAGGCAAAAGCTTTATACCAATGCTAATGGGATTCGGCTGCACAACGCCTGCCGTTATGGCTGCACGAACCGAAGAAAATATGAGTGAACGCCGAATGACAATCATGCTTATTCCATTTATGTCCTGCGGTGCAAAGCTGCCCATATATGCCCTGTTTGCAGGTGCTTTTTTCAAGAAATATAAAGGGCTTGTGGTATTTTCAATGTATCTCATCGGATTTTTGCTTGCAATACTTGTGGGACTGATCCTCAAAAAGACAGTATTCAGGTCAAACAAAGCTCCGTTCATAATGGAACTTCCTACATATCGTGTACCGATGGTAAAATCAGTGCTGAAAAACACATGGGACAAATGCAGAGGCTTTATTATAAAAGCAGGAACAGTTATTTTCGCAATGTCCATTGTAATATGGATTTTGCAGTCATTTACACCGACATTCCACTTTACCA
>JBJFBR010000068.1:0-3336 GCA_051888545.1 Oscillospiraceae bacterium | reverse complement strand
ATCTCGACTCTGATTTTCTGGTTCATACGAGCAGCCTTAGCTCTCATAACAGTTCTGATAGCCTTGGCAATTCTGCCTTGCTTACCGATTACTCTGCCCATATCGTTTTCTGCAACGTGAAGATGATAAATAATTGTATCTTCTTCATTTGGTTCGTCAACAGTAATTACGATAGAGTCTTTATCTTCAACCAGTTCAGAAACGATTGTTCTAAGAAGTTGTTCCATAAAAAAACCTCCGATATTCCATATCATTTCCCACAGAATGATTGGTGATTCCCACCAATTAAATCAGTAAGGCGATGGGGTGGGATAAGAACCTTACTGATTGGATAATCTGAAATCAGATTGTGCCGTTCTTTTTGAGAAGAGCCTTTACAGTATCTGTAGGCTGAGCACCCTTTGCAATCCATGACTTTGCCTTTTCATCATCAATCTTTACTACAGGTGTTTCCTTAGTTGGATCATAGTAACCGATTTCTTCGATGAAACGTCCGTCACGTGAAAATCTTGAGTCAGCAACAACTATACGATAGAAAGGAGCTTTTTTTGCACCGATTCTTCTGAGTCTGATTTTAACTGCCATTATAAATTCACCTCCAAATTAGGTTATTATATATCAACGCTTTCGCACTGATCACATTGGTAAACCGCCGTTCATTCCTCCGCCTAAGCCTTTAAGCAGAGCAGCTTGTTTTCTGAGACCTTTTTTCTTGCCGCCTTTGCCGGTAAGACCAAGCTGGGACATCATTTTGTTCATTTGTTCAAACTGTCTTAAAAGAGCATTGACGTCCTGAACCTGTGTACCGCTGCCTGCGGCAATTCTTTTCTTCCTGTTTGGATTTATAATTGAAGGCTTTTCACGCTCTTTTTTAGTCATTGAGTTTATCATAGCCTCAGTTTTCCTGAGCTGTTGTTCGCCTTGTTCTATTTGTTCGTCATTGATTTTTCCGCTTATGCCCGGAAGCATATTGATAATCGACCGCATTGAGCCCATTTTATTGATTTGTTTCATCTGCTCAAGCAAATCGTTGAGGTCAAAGCCTTTTTCCTTAACCTTTTGTGCAAGCTTTTTAGCGTCTTTTTCATCAACAGTACTTGATGCTTTTTCAATAAGGGTGAGCATATCGCCCATGCCCAGAATTCTCGAAGCCATTCTTTCAGGGTGGAAAGGCTCAAACTCATCAAGCTTTTCTCCTGTACCCACAAATTTAATAGGCTTGCCAGTGACGGAAAGAACTGAAAGTGCAGCACCGCCGCGGGTATCTGAATCCAGCTTTGTGAGGATAATGCTGTCAATGCCGAGAGCCTCGTCAAAGCTTGAAGCCACCTTAACTGCGTCCTGACCAATCATAGCGTCAACAACCAGCATAATTTCATTAGGCTCTGCAATTTTCTTGAGGTCTTTAAGTTCGTCCATAAGCTCTTCATCAATGTGAAGACGGCCTGCGGTATCGATAATTACAAGGTCGTTGCCGTAGTCTTTTGCGTGTTTCAGACCTTCTTTTACAATTTTTCTCGGATCAATTTGTCCCATTTCAAAAACCGGAACTTCAGCCTTTGCTCCCACAACTTTCAGCTGTTCGATAGCAGCAGGACGATAAACGTCGCCTGCAATAAGCAGCGGACGCATTCCCTGTGCCTTGAAATGCTTTGCAAGCTTTGCAGCGTGAGTGGTTTTACCTGAACCCTGTAAACCGCACATCATAACAACACAAGGCGGTTTATTAGGAAAGTTGATTTTCTGGTTTCCGTTGCCCATAAGCTTTATAAGCTCTTCGTTAACGATTTTTATAACCTGCTGTGCAGGAGTAAGGCTGTTCAGAACTTCCTCGCCAACAGCTCTTTCGGTAACATTGTTTACAAAGTCCTTAACCACCTTATAGCTTACATCAGCCTCAAGCAATGCCATTTTAACTTCACGCATAGCGGACTTAACGTCTGCTTCTGTGAGTTTTCCTCTTGATTTAAGCCGCTTAAATACGCCGTTCAGTTTTTCTGATAGTCCTTCAAATGCCATATGCGGCTCCTTTCTGAAAAGTCATCTATATCTCTGAATCTTCTGTATCTGTATCTTCAACCTTTTCAAGCTTTGAATCTATATTTTCAAGCAAAGTTATAATCTTGTCAGCCACGTTTTTTGCAAATGAAATTTTCTGACATTCCTTAAAAGCCTCTAAAGCCTGTGCTTTGAATTCATGCAGGGTGTCAAGATATTCCTTTTGCTGTCCGGCAATGCCAAGAGAATTTTCATATTCTGCAAGAAGCTCTTCGCCCCGTTTTATGGAATCGTGAACTCCCTGACGGGAAATATTATACTGTTCGGCAATTTCAGCAAGAGATAAATCTTCATTGTAATATAAATCCAGAACATCCAACTGCTTATCGGTAAGCAGCTTGCCGTAAATATCAAGCAGAACTGCATTTTCAAGATTTTTGCTCATGCCAATCACCTTTTTGAGTATTTGTAAAGTACAACAGCTTTACAACAAGTATTATTATATATCAAGTAAAAGAACTTGTCAAGCTTTTTTTATAAAATAATAAAATGTTTACAATTATCTTAGAAATAAGTTATAATAATATGATATCATAATATTGTGTGTAATGGAAGAATATAATAAGAGTAATATTGCGAGTTAGATTGGGTGGGGTATTATATGTTTACTTTTGAATTGAAAAACAGCCGTTATAGTTTAAAACTTCCCGTACTTACATTGGGTACAGCCAATTTTGAACGACAGGATAACGATGAGAAATATTTTGAACTGCTTGACAGATATGTTGAGCTTGGGGGAACATGCCTTGATACGGCGAGATGCTATTGTGACTGGGTCGAAGGCGGACATAATGCCAGCGAATCGGTTATAGGCAGATGGCTTGAAAAAAATAACTGCCGTGATAAAATCATAATTTCCACAAAGGGCGGACACCCGGCTATGGACGATATGAAAACATCACGTCTTTCACCGGAAGAATTAAGATATGATCTGGAGCATAGTCTGGAGTGTCTTAAAACTGATTATATTGATATATATTTTCTGCACAGAGATGACGAGAGCATACCGGTAAGTGAAATTATGCCGGTGCTTAATGAGTTTGCAGAAAGCGGAAAAGTTCATTTTCTCGGTGCGTCAAACTGGACTTCAAAGCGTATTGAAGAGGCAAACAAATTTGCAGAAGAAAACGGCATGGAGCCTTTTCGTGTAAGTCAGATCAATTTCAGCCTTGCACATGCCAGCACAGATACATACGGTGATGACACCGTTGTATGTATGGATCTGCGTGAATATAAATGGTATCAGCGTCATCAGTTCCCCGTTATGGCAAGCACACC
>JBJFBR010000067.1:1641-3345 GCA_051888545.1 Oscillospiraceae bacterium | reverse complement strand
TGAAAGCTCTCAAGTCCCATATTTTCTCCCTCTGCCAATGCCGAATATTTTCTTGCCGTACAAACAACATCACCGCCCACAGCTTTAAAAAGTCTGCCGCAGGCTTTTCCCACTCTTCCAAAGCCGATTACAAGCACCCGGCTTTTATATATAGTACGGTTAAGCTCCTGCAAAGCAATTTGCAGCGCTCCCTCAGCTGTGGGAATACAATTCTTGATTACCAATTCATCACGGTTAAAATAATCTTTTACTTCAAAACCGTTGGATGTAAAATATTCTCTCTGGTCTTGTGACATTCTTCCGCCAACCACCACTGCATTTTTCTTCAGAAACGGCAAAAGTGACGCAAAGGTCACAGTACCATAGCTGCGGCAGTCAATTTCGTTCTTATCACTTTGAAAAATCGGCAGGATAAGCACATCTGCCTTTTCAGACATATCCCAAAGGCTTTCCAGATTTTTTGTACTGCAAAACTCATCTATGCCATAAGTATAAACCTTGCTGTATGCGGCAAGAGCCTTGCTCATATATATAAATCTTGCGTCACCGCCAACGCACAGGAAAATCTTCTTATTCATATAATAAACCTCCGCATTGTTTTCTTACAATTTATTATATGCTTAACCAAATTCCATGGTGATAAAATAAAGCTTTAACATCACTTGACTTTTTATATATTTATGATATAATATACATAGAAAAGGGTACCGCACATATATCAGCGGTTCTCCCTCATATTCTGGTTTTAAATTGATAACCGTCCTATGTGGTTGTGGGGCGGTTATTTCTTTTTATTATGATTAGCAAGGTTGATTATATCAACTATTAATATCAATAAAGTAAGTACTTCTATGATACCCATGCGTCCTCACCTCCTGACGGAGGGAAAGATTGAACCGCCTGTTTAAATCTTCAGATTTAAATTTTCCGTTTAATATGTACAGTACCCGACAAAATTATATCACTTACCCAATAATTTGTCAATTTATGAAAGCATATCGTCTTTTATAAAATAATGGCATTGATAATCTTCAAACAGATTACCAATGCCATTTTGTGTTTGTTATCAAAATTATGAAATTTTTTCTCTTGCAGGTATTGAATTTACTGCATCTGTATTATATGTGCTGCCCGTATCGGAAGAAGTATCTGCTGTTGACTCAGACACGCTGTCTGCTGTTTCAGCCGCAGTATTTGATGCAGGTACAGCATATTTTTCATAAAGCATAATTGAGTCTTCAACCGATGTGAATTCTGTTGAGGATTTTGAAGTTACACAGATAAATGTTCTGCCGTCCTTTTCATAAACGGAAGCCATTGAATACTTGGATTCATCAATAAAGCCTGTTTTACCCCCTGTGATCTCTCCGCCGCCTTCAACATAGTATCCGTTAAGTCTGCTGAAAATAATACTGTTCATTTTTATGCCGTCCTTGTGCTGGTCGGTTTTAGTTGAAGTATAGGTCTGAAGTCCGATGATTTCTTTTAATGTATCATTTTGTCTGACCTCATTCATTATAACAGCCATATCCTCAGCTGTTGAATAGTTATTCTTGTCGAAAAGTCCGCTGGCATTTTCAAAGTGAGTCTTTTTAAGTCCAAGCTCGGAAGCCTTTTCGTTCATAAGAGCAACAAATTCTTTTTCAGAGCCTGCAATCATATCTGCCAGACCGCCTGTGCCGTCTGCACCGCTTTCAAGCATTG
>JBJFBR010000067.1:0-1541 GCA_051888545.1 Oscillospiraceae bacterium | reverse complement strand
GCTTCATAATATTCATTCTGGTTAATATTTTTACTGTCCATAATCAGTGCATATGCACCGTACAGCGCCACAGCCAAAACACATACCAACAGTGAAGCAATCACAGTTGAAAACAACCCGGTTGAATTCTCATTCTTCATATTTATATTCTCCTTTTTCCCCTTTTTTCAATAAATCTTCATGTTTATATTCCACAGAACCGTTCAGGACATCATGACAATATCTGAGGATATCACTTCTTGTCACAATTCCGATAAACTTTTTCCGGTCATCAATAACAGGCACAAAGTTCTGATTAAGCGAAAGCAGAATCAGATCCTGCACCGATGAAAAAATATCCACAGGTTCACAGTTGACTCTTTTGGGAATATCCTTGACTGAGTAATCCTCAAACGCTTTTACATCGGATATTTTATTATCTATCAGAAACCAAAGTATATCACCTTCGGCAAGGGTTTTAACATAATTGCCGTCCTTATTTATAACAGGAACAGCGGTAAAACCGTGATAACGCATTTTCTCTATAGCCTGACGCACTGTAAAATCTTCATAGACATAATCAATCATTGCTTTAGGCTTTAAAAACTTTAATATATTCATTCTGCCACCCGCTATTGATCTGCGTATGTATAAACAAGATTGAAAAATGTTTCAAAGCTGATATCTTTCAGCCCTTCTGTAGTAATTCCAAGCTTGTTCATCATATCAACGGTAATATGTTTTGCCGAGCATACACCCTGGCAAAAGCCCTGACGCTGTTCGTCGGACATATCTTCAAAGTCCACCATTTTATCAAGAAAATCCAGGCTGAAAGCTTTTTCATCAACATCCTGAGTTATTGAGTCAATAGTTCTTGTTTCAACCACATCATCGTTTCCCTCAACGGTATATCTCATAGTATATTTTTTCAGGTCGCCTGTTTTCTTATCAAAATAAAATGTCACATTGGTAATATATGTATCTCCCGTATAGGTATAATGCTCGCTGTCATAAAGCTCATCATCCTGCGTCTGTGCTTCATTGGACTCTGTAGGCGGAATTTTATTGTTTATAATTTCCTCCACAATACTGTTTTTAAAGATATCTTTTTCCTTTTTATACATACCGCAGAGATTATCAAAAGCATATTCTTTTCCGTCTGAGGAAATTATGCCGTAACTGCCCTGTTTGGTCTCCTGTATCTGATAAACGTCATCGCCGTTTACAACCTTAGTAATCTTAGTTGAATCCTTGCTGTTATCATCAGTCACAGTACATTTCAATGTATATTTTTTGCTTTGAAAAATCTTAGCTGCATTGGCAAGCAGTTTTCCCGGTTGATATTCTTTAATCTCTGAGCTGTCGGCTTCCGAGCTTTCAGAAACACTTGACTGCGGTGCTTTGGAAGAATCATCATTTTTTTTGCCGCCGCACGAAACAGCTGACAAAAGCACAGTCAATATTCCTGCGATACAAAGGATTTTTTTTATTACTGCCATTTTGTTATCCTTTCGATAAAAAATAATCTCACCTTTTATCAATTACATTTTATTATACACCAT
>JBJFBR010000066.1:0-3363 GCA_051888545.1 Oscillospiraceae bacterium | reverse complement strand
ACATATTCATACTGTTAAAGCTTGAGTATAAACCCTTGTAACATTCATAATTTGTGGCGCTGTCAAGCATTTCGCCGTTAACCCAGCGTGAATAGTCCCCGTGCAGCAGCTCCCCAAGAATAAAGAAATCATCTTTCAGAGATTTGCAGAAATTATGAAGATTTTTCAGGAAATCAAAATCTAAGCAATAGGCAACATCAAGGCGCAGACCGTCAATGTCAAACTGCTCTGCCCAGCCCTTTATGCACTCAAAAATATGATTTACTACCTGTGGATTGCGAAGATTAAGCTTCACCAGATCATAGTGACCTTCCCAGCCTTCATACCAAAGGCCGTCATTATAATTGGAATTACCGCCGAAATCAATGTTGAACCAATCCTTGTAAGGTGAATTTTCACGGTTCTTCAAAACGTCCTGAAATGCCCAGAACCCTCTGCCGACATGGTTGAAAACTCCGTCAAGCACAACCTTTATGCCGTTTCTGTGAAGCTCTGCACAAACATCAGCAAAATCCTCGTTATTGCCAAGACGGCTATCTATCTTTGTATAGTCTCTTGTATTGTACCCATGAGAATCCGACTCAAATACCGGGGAGAAATAAACTGCATTGCAGCCAAGATTTTTTATATGGGGAATCCAATCCTTGACTTTTGAAATTCTGTTTGTCAGCACACCGTCATTTTCAAGAGGTGCACCGCAAAAACCTAATGGATAAATCTGATAGAATACACTTTCGTATGCCCACATAGTAAACATCCTTTCTGAATCTGAGCTTAAATTGTTGCATTATTAACAGGCACACTCACTTATATTAAATGAAATTTGTGCTAACTGTACTAAAACTATTATACCATATTTTAATTGTTAAAACAAGGGGTAAAAAGAATATTATCCCAAAGCAACATCCAGAATCATCATAATCATAAATCCAATCATTACCCCGAAAGTGCCCAGATGAGGAATATCTCCTAAATGTGCCTCAGGAATAAGCTCTTCTACCACAACATAAAGCATAGCACCGGCTGCAAAGGACAAAAGCCAGGGCATAAGCGGCATAACGCTTCCTGCGATAAGCACAGTAAGTATACCAAAAATCGGCTCAACAATACCCGAAAGCATTCCGCCAAGAAAGGCTTTTGTCCGACTCATACCCTCTTCTCTCAACGGCAAGGCAATAGCTGCCCCTTCCGGAATATTCTGTATTCCTATGCCAAGCGCCAGAGCTATGGCCGATGCCAGAAGCACATTGTTGTTATCCTGAGCTGCCAGACCAAAAGCAAGACCAACAGCCATTCCCTCAGGGATATTGTGAAGCGTAACGGCAAATACAAGCAGTATTGTACGCTTTAATTTTTCGGAAATACTTTTTCCACGATTGATTTTAACCTGAAAACAGGGCAGAATTTTATCCAGAACAAGCAGAAATAATACGCCTAATGCAAATCCTCCGGCAGCGGGTATCCAGCCTATTTTCCCTAATTCCTCTGCCCTTTCAATAGCCGGAATAAGTAAACTCCATACCGATGCTGCAATCATCACACCTGCAGCAAATCCAAGACAAATTTTCTGCAGCTTATCCGCACCGCCTTGCTTTCTGAAGAAAAACACCACCGTTGCACCGAGAGTTGTGAGCAGAAATGTAACTCCCGTGCCTATTGCCGCCAGTAAAACACCATACATATATAAAAACCCTTTCACAATTAAGTTATGTCTGTATTATTCGACATAATATACATTATGCTGAAAATTATATATGTGTCACGCTAAGCTTATGAGCTGAAATTGTTGACAAAAAAATCTTGAATTTTTATTTAAAATATGTTATAATCTAGCTGATAAAATAAGTTTTTTATCAGTTTTAATTAAGGAGGCTATTATTATGAGCACAAAGTATGAAGGCACACAAACAGAAAAAAATCTCGAAGCAGCTTTTGCCGGAGAATCACAAGCCAGAAACAAATATACATATTTCGCTTCTAAAGCTAAAAAAGAGGGATATGAGCAGATCGCTGCCCTTTTCCAGAAAACTGCAGATAATGAAAAAGAACACGCAAAAATGTGGTTTAAAGAGCTTAATGGAATCGGCGACACATCCGAAAATCTTGAAGCAGCTGCTGATGGCGAAAACTATGAGTGGACAGATATGTATGACGGTTTTGCAAAAACAGCAGAAGAAGAAGGATTTCCGGAACTTGCTGCAAAATTCAGAATGGTAGCAGCAATTGAAAAGCGCCACGAAGAACGCTACCGTGCATTGCTTAAAAATGTTGAAACAGCTGAAGTTTTCGCAAAGAGCGAAGTAAAGGTATGGGAATGCCGTAACTGCGGACATATTGTTGTAGGTACAAAAGCACCTCAGATTTGTCCTGTTTGCGCACATCCGCAAAGCTATTTTGAAATCTGTGCAGAGAATTATTAATATCAGTTATGATTAAAACCTTGTAACCTAGGAAGATATTTCTTCTTAGGTTATTTTTTATACAAAAAAGGAGATTCCCAAAAGAGAATCTCCTTAAATTATCATATGTATTATTATCCAACAAGACCTGAACGCTCAACACCTTCAACGAAGTATTTCTGTAAGAATACATACATAATAAGTATAGGTGCGATTGCAAGAATACAACCTGATTCAAGCCAAACAATAATCTGACGAACGTCAACCTGCTGGTTGTTGAACAACTGCATCTGCAATGTTGCGGACAAGTTCTTCAAAGCAATAGCTATAGTTTGGTTATTCTGGAAGAATGATGATGTTACATAGTAATCATTCCAATACCATACGATAGCGAAAAGGAATACTGTCAGGAATGATGACTTTGCGTTTGGAACCATAACCTTTATAAAGGTTTTCAAAGGTCCGCAGCCGTCAAGATAAGCAGCGTCTTCAAGTTCTTTAGGAAGTCCGCGGAAGAACTGTCTGAAAATGAAGATGAACAAACCTGCCTTGATACCGTTTGCAAAAATTGCCGGTAAATACATTGCAAGAGGTGTATCTAAGATTGAAATCTCTGTTCCCATGAAATATCTGTACTGCATATACAGCGGAATAGATGTAATCTGAGGAGGAACAACAATCATAAAGATAACGAGTGCAAACATAACTCCTTTGCCTTTGAACTTAAATCTTGCAAATCCGTAACCTGTGAGGGAGCATGATACAACTGTCAGACAGCATGATACCAGGTTTAAAGCAATAGTTGTAATCAATGTGTTGCCATAATCCATAACATTCCAGGTATCAATAATATTTGAAAGTGTCAGACTCTTCGGAATGTATACAATTGAAGGGTCGGACATCTGTTCTGCCGGTCTGAAAGCTGTTGAAATCATAAATATCAAAGGATACAGGATTACAAAGC
>JBJFBR010000065.1:0-3371 GCA_051888545.1 Oscillospiraceae bacterium | reverse complement strand
AAAAAAGGTTTATTGAATTCCTTAACAACCTTTTCTATTCTGTCAAGCTGATTTTTCCAATCATTAATCGGATAATATCCGCTGGAAGAAATAACATCCACAGCATCCCACCATTTAACATTATCTTCCTGATACTTATCAGTGTTATAAGAAATCGGTCCGTTATAAACGTGACGAATATCTGATATTAATTTTCGCCATTCTTGTTCACGTCTTTCTGTCTGAACCATTTCACATCCTGCAATAAACATATCACAATGTGTTTTTTCGGCAATATCTGCATAATGCAGCTGAAAATCAGTATATGATTTAAACCAGTTAGACCATTTAGGCTCACATGGTACATCTTTATCAAAAAAATTAATATGTGCTCTCCATGTACCATTTTTGCAGTTTACCGTAGGTTTTAACGCCACGGCAATCTCTTTTGATTTTGCATATTCTATCATTGCTACAAGTTCATCATCGGACATTGTTTTTGAGGATTGATAGTCAATATGTTCTGTATGTGCAGATTCCTGTAAAGCACCCGGAGCAAAAATCACAAAATTTGCATGAGTATTTTCTATCATAGTATCAAAGCTTTGCTTTGTTTCATTTCTTGACAGCACACCTTTTTGTGCAAACGGAGCAAAAGTGAAACCTTTTATAAAATCCATAACAGTCCTCCAAGCAATCTATTTATTTAATTATACAATATTATACTCTCTTTTTCAACACACAAAACAAATATTTTAATATTCTAATCAACAATTCCTAGCCAGTTCGGCATACTGAAGATTACAGCGTTGAATAAGTACCACCGTTTGTAATTTATCTGATTCAATCTTTTTCAAACTGTTTAATTGCTTTATTTGCCTGCATATCAAAAACTACTCACATAACAATAGGATATGTGAAAAGCCACTACAGCAATCAATAAAATAACCCATTTATTCTAATCAACTTTTTTATTCTTCTTAATTTCTACAAATCCTTCAATCATACTGCCAATGAAAAGCAGAATAAATACAGCTGAAATAATAATTGCAGCAATCATGGCATAATCCTCCCATGTCATTTTCTTTTCGATTTTCGGTTCTTCTTTCAGAGTTTCCTCATTCTCCTCAATGCGTTGGCCGTGGACCAGCAGACGGTGTGTATTCTTGCCGTAAGGAGTGCAGGTAATTAAAGTTACAATATCCTTGTCCTTTTGTATAAAAAGAGAGGAGCTGTCATCAGGTTCTACTATCTCAATTTTATAAACCCGGTAGGTTAATACCTCATCGAGAACATGAATACGAAAAATGTTATCTTTTTTTAATAAATGCAGATCGGTAAAAAGCCGTGCAGAGGGAAGACCGCAATGTGCAGAGAGAACTGCATGAGTACTTTTTCCACCGACTGGCAGCGATGTGTTTTCAAGATGCCCTACACCGTTTAGCAGAGTCTCTTCCTTTGTTCCGTGATAAATCGGCAGATATACATCAATTGCGGGAATCTCAATATACGCCATTACATCATCAAAAGCCAAGAGTTCTGTGTATTCGCCGTCTGTGATAGGATAGGCATCTGGATCAAACGGATCTGTCAGCACCACAGGGTTCTCAAATAAGCTTTTATTATAACGGTCAGCAGCTTCCTTTTCCTTAGCAATAACCTCAGGACTCAATTTTGAGATATTTTCCTCATGTTCGGTAATTGCTCTGCTGCTGTTTTTTTCATACAAGTAGTTGGATACAGTCGGATAGAAGAAAACAGCAATTCCGGAGATAAACAAAAGTACAACCAATATGCCCGGTATAAATTTTTTCATACTGTTTTCCTCCTTTTCAGCTTATAAAAAGAGGCGGCAACTACTCACCGCCTCTTTTAAAGACACCTGTAATTATTTACTCAATTTAGCTTTTGATTTTTTGCGTAAAGTAAGAATAAGTACGACTGCACCGGTCATAAGTACAATGCCGAATATTGTGAAGAGTATAGTACCCGTGCCACCGGTTATAGGGAGTGTAATACCGTTGCTGTTTGCAACATCAACGGTATAAATACCATTGGTTTCTGCTACATCACTATCAGTAAAATTAACCTTTATTGCAGTGGCTAAGATATTATATCCGGAAGGAGCCTGGGTCTCAACAAGATAGTAATCATAATTAGTATCGTTTGCTTCATATTTTTCAAAGGTCGCTGCTCCGTTATCATCTGTGATAAGGTCACTCTCAAGCTTTATGCCCTTTATTGATGTATGTGGAATATCTACAGCTTTTCCTGCGTCAATTTCATCTTGTGTTGCTGTTCTGTATAGATCAAATTTAGCACCGGCAAGCTTTTTTGTTTCGTCGCCTGCTTCATATTTATCAATTTTAATTGCATAGGTTGTAACATCAACTGCAGCTGTTTTCTGTTTATGAGAATTTGCAACATAAGGATAGTTAGAATAGTCAAATGTTATCTTGTTGGTTTCTTTAACATTTACCTCAGTAGTATTATCATCATTGAGTGTTGCAGCATATGTAATAACAAGCTGTTTTCCGCCGTTTCCAGTCCAGCTTGCAGCATACTGTTTCGTAGAAACGCTTAATTTAAAAGTATAATCATCGGTGGCGATTGTGGCAAGAGTATAAGCATCATTGCTAACATCTGTTCCGTCAATTTTAGCTGTGATTGAGCCGGAATCAAGAGTCAATCCGTCGGGAAGCAAGTCGGATACATAAAAAGACTTGTCTGTTGCATTATCTGAATAAGTAGGAACATCGACAGTAATTGTATAATTTACATTTTCGCTTTTGGTTACACTGGTCTTATCAGCTGTTTTGGTTACATTAACTTCTTCTTTCTTTGCAGTAAAATTTGCATCGTCAATTACATATGTTCCATTTTCAACAGTTGGTTCAAGCTTTTGCAGCATTAACTGATAAACCGAAGTTGTAGAGGTTGGACGGATAAAATACTCACCCATTGCAAGGTTTTCAAAGGCAGCATTACCGTCGGGATCAACAGTTGAAGTACCTACAGCAGCTATTTTTCTATTAGCAATATAGTTCGGAAGCTGTGCAAGAAGATTTTTAAGATCGTCAGAATCGTCTGATAACTCTGCAAACTGTTCAACAGTATACTTGGTGGAATTATAGGATGTAGTGCCTGCAAAATAGTCGGCAAAATCGCTGTTCCACTCATAGCTCAAAGCGTTTTTTGTGTTATCATAATTAATATCAATCACTTTATATGCTGCAAGGACATCGTTTTTCACTGCGTCTTGTACTGTGATTGAAGCCTTTGAATCAGTGGTAACAGTTGTTGCTGCAAACACACTCATGGGGAGTAGACCGATAGCTAAAACAACTGATAATAAAAGGGTTAATAATTTTTTGTTTTTCATTTCAATTTTC
>JBJFBR010000064.1:0-3385 GCA_051888545.1 Oscillospiraceae bacterium | reverse complement strand
ACTTCCTCGCCGGTCTCCTCTGTACCCTTACGGAATGTAAGAACAGCAGTTTCGCCCAGTTCTGCAACGGCTTCTTCAGGGTCAAAGCTCTGTTCCCCTGCCTGCCATGGGAATGATACCATTACCTTATTGGTAGAAGTATCAACATATACTTCACTGTCTGTGATGTTAAGATTTACAAGACGCTGCTCAATTACGGACTTGGCAGCCTCCATTTCTTTTGCTGTAGCCTTATAGCCGTCAGCCGGTTCAAATGTTGCATTAACACCGCCCTGAATATCAATACCCCATCTGATCTCATCAACACTTTTAACATAGGTTTTCTTTACGTCACCGTACTGTGTATGTATACCTGCAAAAGTCAGATATGCGAACACTGCTATAAAGGCAACCACTATAAAGAAAACAGGTTTCTTTGCACGACGCACAAAACTTCCTCCTAAAAATTATAGTACAAATATTAATAATTTGCCGAATATTTACTCATTTATTATAGTACTTTTCACTATAAAAGTCAAGCATTATTTTTAAAAAACTAACAATATTAATTTATTGCAATAATTGTCATTTCCATTCAGACAGAACATTGAGGCTTTTTATTGCTGTATTTAAAATATGTATCAGAGATTTTTTCTTATTATTGCAAGTTATTAAATACAAATTTATACATATATGATTTTAACCTTTTAGACAAAGCTACAAAAATTAAGAAAAAGCCCGTATTATCGGGAGTTTTATTTGACAAACGGATAAAAAAAGAATATAATACAAGCAAGATAAAGAAAAGGAGGCACAGATATGACAAAATCTGAACTTATTGCAGCTGTTGCAGAGAAGAATTCACTTAAAAAGAAAGATGCTGAAGCTATTGTTTCTTCTGTATTTGACACTGTAGCTGAAAAATTATCAAACGGCGAAAAGGTTTCAATCGCAGGATTTGGTATTTTTGAGGTTCGTGACAGAGCAGAAAAGAAGGCAATTAACCCTGCAACAAAACAGCCTATTGTCGTTCCGGCAAAAAAAGTTCCTGCATTTAAAGCAGGAAGTGCTCTTAAAGAGGCTGTAAACAAATAAGCAAACATAAGAAAGGAAGTATTGACTATGGCACAGACTAAAAAAACCGAAAGCAAAGCCGCTGTTGAAAAGACAGCTCCTAAAGCTGAAACAAAGACTGCAAAAAAGCCTGCAGCCAAGAAGCCTGCCGCTAAAAAAACTACAGCTGCTGAAAAGAAAGAAAACGTTGTTGTACAGTTCGGCGGTGCTGAATATGATGTAGCAAAAATCGTAGACGCAGCAAGAGCTGATTTCAAAGCCAATTCAAAAGGCTGCATCAGATCGCTTAACGTTTACATCAAGCCTGAAGACGGTGCTGCATATTATGTAGTTAACGGCAAAAAAGAAGGCAAAGTTAATCTTTAACATATATTTGTTTTTGCAGGAATTCGCTATGAATCTCCTGCTTTTTTATTGGCAAAGTAGTGATTTGATTCATATTCGGAAACCCCTGAGAAAACAGTAAATGCAACAAGCTTCTGATAATCGGGATTTTCAAGCTTATCAGCCTCTTCCTTATTAGAAAGAAAACCGCATTCAACCATCACTGACGGACACTTCGCATTATTCAAAAGATAAATCTCATCTTTTACCTGCTTTATTTCACGCTTATTGTCAGGCTGCAGATTTGACACAAATCTTTTCTGCATTATATCAGCAAGCTCTTCACTGCCCTCAACTTTCGGGCTGTAAAACATCTGAGCACCGCTGTACCGGCTGTCTGTGAACTGATTCTGGTGAATAAGCACCGCTATGGCATTTTCCCTGCTGTTGATTATTTCAAGGCGGTTTTTCATATCCGACTTTTTTTGATTTAAAGCACCCTTTACACCTTCGTCGTGAATGGAAACATCACTTTCTCTGGTACAAACAGTATCATATCCCATAATATTGGCAATATCACGCAGAGAAAGCAAAATGTTCAGGTTTATATCCTTTTCACATTTTTTATTAATGCTTACGCAGCCTCCGTCAAATCCGCCGTGGCCTGCATCAATAATAAGTACAGGACGTTCAACTGCATTTTTTACTTCTGCCGATGTCATCTGAACTGTTATTCTCTTATCGGCATAATATCCGCATACTGCTATTGCACAGCACAATGTACAGAAAAATATCGCCGTAACAGCTTTTATTCTTTTCATATTTTTCTCCTTCTTTCAATAGTTTGTACATTTTATGCTTTGCAAATCACTTTTATTCTATAGTATTCATTTGCACAACAGGTTTCGGCTGTGCGGACCGGCGTACTTGATTTTTTACATAAAATGTGATATAATAGGTATGTATGTATTATAATCACTACATTTAAACAATAAATATAAGACAAATACCTTATAGAAAGGACACAAAAATATGATTGGTGATCTTCACTGCCATACTACTCTTTCCGACGGCTCTCTGGGAATTGAAGAAATAATTCTGCAGGCAAAAAGAATGAATCTGGATTTTCTTGCCATTACAGATCACGACACGCTTTCATCATCTAACAGAGCAAAAATTCTGGGTGAACGCTACGGTGTAAACATCATTCCTGCTGTTGAGCTTTCTGCATGGGACAAAAAACGCAACAGAAAAGTACATATTCTCTGCTATGCTCCTCAAAAGCCGGACCGACTTGAAGGACTTTGCCTTAAATCCTGTGAAATCAGAAAAGAATGTGCAAAGGATATGATAAACAATGTTATGAAAATTTATCCTATTCCGCAAAATGCAGTAAGAATGTATACCAAAGGATGCAAGAGTATTTACAAGCAGCACATTATGCGTGCGCTGGTAAACTATGGCTATGCCACAGAGCTTTACGGTGAAATAAATGACAAGCTCTTCGGATATCCTGACGGTGAGTGTCTTGTAACACGAGAATATCCTGATGTAAACTTTGTTCTTGACCTTATTCACTCATCAAAAGGTGTGGCTGTTATGGCTCATCCTTATCTTTATGACAATATTGACCTTCTGAGTGACCTAATAAATGCAGGCAAGATTGACGGAATTGAAGTCAACCATTTCTCTGCCAATGAAGAACAGAGAGAAAACCTCAGAAACATTGCAAAGGAAAATGACCTTATTGTTACAGGCGGTTCGGATTTCCACGGTCTTTACAACATTACGACTCAATATATCGGCAGCGAAACAACTGACGAAGAAAATCTCGAAAAGCTTTGCAATCTGATACATCAGAATGCACTGAAGGCTGCCGCAAAAACGCATACAGCAAAAACGGCAGAAACAGTATAAAAGAAAGGATGTTACTATGAAAACATTACATTACAGAACTCATGGAATTTGTTCAAGAGAAATAATCGTTCAGACTGAGGGCGACACTATT
>JBJFBR010000063.1:0-19576 GCA_051888545.1 Oscillospiraceae bacterium | reverse complement strand
TGTTCATTGCACAGTCAGTTGAGCTTGCAGGATTGTTTGACGCTTGTATGGCTAAAAATCTTTACAATGCAAAATCCTATTCCACCTGGATTTTGGGCGACCTTGTAAAATACCTTAATGAAACAGGCAAAAAGCTTGAGGACACCAACATTAATCCTGAAAACCTCACCGAACTTGTGGGACTTATTGAAAATAATACAATTTCAAATGCGGGGGGCAAGAAAATTTTTGCCGTTATTATCGAGCAGGACAAAGATGTTAAAAAGCTTGTTGACGAGCTTGGCCTTGCACAGGTTTCTGATGAATCAGCTCTTGAAAAAATCGCTGACGAAGTACTTGCAAACAATGAAAAGTCAATTTCCGACTTTAAGAACGGTAAGACCAATGCCCTTGGCTATCTGGTTGGTCAGTGTATGAAAGCTTCTCACGGAAAGGCAAATCCAGGCAAGATGAAAGAAATCATTGTTAAAAAGCTGGACAATATGTAATATGATTATAAAAAAATCCTATGATGCGTTTGTGTCATAGGATTTTTTGTATGCCCATAAATTATAATAAAAAGGGTGATGTATAAAACACCACCCTTAAAATTTTATCCAATTATAAATTTGTATATCCGATAAGGCTTTCATCAACTTCTCGTGCAGCATCCCGTCCTTCACGAATTGCCCATACAACAAGTGATTGTCCTCTTCTTGCATCGCCTGCGGCGAAAACATTCGGCACATTGGTTTCGTGCTTGTTTTCAGCTGTGTCAATATTTGTTCTGCCGTTAAGCTTTACGCCGAAATCCTTGGCAATATAGTCCTGTGTTCCCAAAAATCCTGCTGCAATAAGAACAAGGTCGACCTCTACGGTATATTCACTGCCTGCAATTTCCTTCATCATAAGTCTGCCGGTTTTTTCGTCTTTTTCAGGCTTAAGCTTTACCAGAACAGCAGCTTTAACATTGCCCTTTTTATCCTTGACAAATTCCTTTACAGTTGTCTGATATACTCGTGGATCGCTTCCGAAAACTCCGATTGCTTCTTCCTGACCGTAATCTGTTTTGCAGACTCTCGGCCACTGCGGCCATGGATTATCCTCTGCTCTGGTATCAGGCAGCTTCGGCATCATTTCCAGCTGAATTATTGATTTGCTGCCATGTCTTATGCTTGTTCCGACACAGTCGTTGCCTGTATCACCGCCGCCGATTACCATAACCTTTTTGCCTTTTGCAGAAATGTAGTTTTTATCCTTAAGACCATCTCCAAGGATTGCTTTAGTTGTAGATTTCAAGAAATCTACTGCAAAATATATTCCGTTTGCATCTCTTCCCTTTACCTTAATATCTCTTGGATTCGATGCACCGCAGGTAAGAATTACTCTGTCATATTCTTTCAACAAGTCAGCAGCTTTAACATCTTTTCCGACATCAACTCCGCATTTGAATTCAATGCCTTCTTTTTCCATAATATCTATCTTACGGAAAACAATTTCTTTTTCCAGTTTCATATTCGGAATACCGTACATAAGCAATCCGCCCGGACGGTCTTCACGTTCAAAAACTGTAACGCTGTGACCACGCTGATTCAACTGGTCTGCTGCTGCCAATCCTGAAGGTCCTGAACCAATTACTGCAATCTTCTTGCCTGTTCTTATTTCAGGAATATTAGGTCCGCAAAGTCCGTTTTCATATGCTTTTTCTATAATTCCAAACTCATTTGCCTTTGTTGCAACGGCGTCACCGTTTGCACCGCAGGTACAAGCTGCCTCACAGAGTGCAGGACAAACTCTTGAAGTAAATTCAGGAAAATTATTTGTCTTATGCAGTCTATAATAAGCCTGATCCCAGTTATGCTGGTAAATCAAATCATTCCATTCAGGAATAAGGTTATTAAGAGGGCAGCCTGAAAAAGCATTGCCAATCTTCATACCTGACTGACAGAACGGTACGCCGCAGTCCATACATCTTGCGCCCTGACGCTCCTGCTCCTCCACTGAAAGAGGAATATGGAACTCATTAAAGTTTTTTATACGTTCTTCAACTGAAATAGCCTCAGCATCTTCACGTTCATAATCTAAAAATCCTGTTGACTTTCCCATTTTTATCCCCTCCTACTTATTTCCTACGATCTGATAAAATGCTTCAATCTGAGCCTGGTCGCTTGTCATGCCCTTTTCTTCATTTGACGCAATAGCTGATACCATCTTCTTATAGTCATGAGGTATGATCTTCTTGAACTTAGGCAGATATTCATCAAAGTTATCCAGAATATTCTTGCCATTCTTTGAACCTGTTGCCTTAACATGCTCTTCAATAAGCTGTTTTAATTCAATTATATCATACTTTTCAGTTACTTCTGAAAGCTGAACCATCTCTTTGTTGACCTTTGTATAAAGATCTCTGTGCTCATCAAGAACATAAGCAACACCGCCGGACATACCTGCTGCAAAGTTTTTGCCTGTTTTACCGATTACCACAACTCTGCCTCCGGTCATGTATTCACATCCGTGATCTCCCACACCTTCAACAACTGCAACAGCACCTGAATTTCTTACACAGAAACGTTCGCCTGCTACACCGTTTATAAATGCTTTACCGCTTGTTGCACCATAAAGAGCAACGTTACCGATGATAATATTTTCCTCAGCTTTGAATTTCGATTCCTTCGGAGGATATACAACAAGCTTACCGCCAGAAAGTCCCTTTCCGAAGTAGTCGTTGCTGTCGCCTACAAGTTCAAGTGTCAGACCATTCGGAATAAATGAGCCGAAGCTCTGTCCGCCTGAACCGTTGCATATGATCTTGAATGTATCGTCTTTAAGAGTGTTATAATATCTCTTTGTGATCTCAGAACCAAGAATTGTACCGAATGTACGGTCAGTATTCTTAACATTGACTTTAATGGTTTTCTTAGTACCCTTTTCCAATGCAGTTTTGAATTCTTTGAGCAGCACTTTTTCATCAAGAGTCTGTGAAAGCTTAAAGTCATATTTATTTTTCTTGTTGTATTCAACACTTTGTGATACATAGTCAGGGTTGATGATATTTGAAAGATCAACCTCAGCTTTTCTGCCGTCAAGATTATCCTTAGGCTTGATAAGGTCAATTCTGCCAATAAGTTCATCAACTGTTCTGATGCCAAGCTTTGCCATATATTCACGAAGTTCCTGAGCAACAAATAACATAAAGTTCATTACGTATTCAGGCTTGCCTGCAAATCTCTTTCTCAGTTCAGGGTTCTGTGTTGCAACACCAAACGGACAAGTATCGAGGTTACATACTCTCATCATTGCACAGCCAAGAGTAATCAACGGAGCTGTAGCAAAACCGTACTCTTCTGCACCCAGAATTGCCGCAACAAGAACATCACGTCCAGTCATAAGCTTACCGTCTGTTTCAAGGATAACTCTGTTTCTCAGGTCATTCATAATAAGCGTCTGATGAGCTTCTGTAACGCCAAGCTCCCAAGGAAGACCTGCGTTATAAATTGAGTTTCTCGGCGCTGCTCCTGTACCGCCGTCATATCCTGAAATAAGTATAACTTCTGCACCTGCTTTTGCAACACCTGCCGCAACTGTTCCTACGCCGGATTCAGATACAAGCTTTACAGAAATTCTTGCGTCCTTATTGGCATTTTTCAGGTCATAAATAAGCTGTGCCAGGTCTTCGATTGAATAAATATCGTGATGAGGCGGTGGTGAAATAAGTGATACACCCGGTGTTGAATGACGTGTCTTTGCAACCCATGGATATACCTTTTTACCGGGAAGATGTCCGCCTTCACCGGGCTTAGCACCCTGTGCCATTTTTATCTGGATTTCATCTGCAGATGTAAGATATTTTGAAGTTACGCCAAAACGTCCTGAAGCGACCTGCTTGATTGCAGAACATTTATTTACTTCCTGTCCCTTTGTAAGAAGTCTGTCAAGACTTTCTCCGCCTTCACCTGAATTTGACTTTCCGTGAAGTCTGTTCATTGCAATGGCAAGAGTTTCATGGGCTTCCTGTGAAATTGAACCATATGACATAGCACCTGTCTTAAATCTCTTTACAATAGATTCAACAGGTTCAACCTCTTCGATAGGAATACCTTTTTCAGGATAGTTGAAGTCCATAAGACCTCTGATATTTACAGGATCCATTTCCTCAGAAATCAGGTGAGAATACTTTTTATAGGTTTCATAATCACCTGTTCTTGCTGCCTGCTGAAGAAGATAAATTGTCTGAGGATTATACAAATGCTCTTCCTGTCCGCTTCTGAACTTGTGACTTCCACGGCTGTCCAATGCCGGATTTGTACCAAGTCCCAATGGATCAAAAGCTGATGTATGAAGTCTGTCTACATTCTTTTCTATATCTTTAAGTGTAATTCCTCCAATTCGGCTTACTGTATTTGTAAAGTATTCATCAATAACATCTTTACTGATACCGATAGCCTCAAAAATCTGTGAGCCCTGATATGACTGAATTGTGGAAATTCCCATTTTAGACGCAATCTTAACAATACCGTGAAGTATTGCTGAGTTATAATCGTTAACAGCAGCATAGTAATCCTTATTCAAAAGGTCATCAGCAATAAGCTCGTGAATAGTTTCCTGTGCAAGATATGGATTGATTGCACTTGCACCGTAACCCAGCAAAGTTGCAAAATGATGTACTTCACGAGGTTCACCGCTTTCAAGAATAATTGCAAGAGATGTTCTCTTCTTTGTAACTACCAGATGCTGATGCAATGCAGACACTGCCAGAAGTGACGGTATAGCAAGATGATATTCATCTACTCCTCTGTCAGAAAGAATAAGAATATTTGCACCTTCGCTTATTGCCTTATCAGCCTCAATGAAAAGTCTGTCTATAGCCTTTTTAAGCTTTGTATTTTTATAATAGAGAATCGGGAGAACAGCAACCTTAAAGCCCGGAATATGCATATTCTTGATTTTAAGAATATCTGTAGATGTAAGAATTGGGTTTTTAACCTTAATAACCTTACAGTTATCTGCTTTTTCTTCAAGAATATTGCCTTCAGCGCCAATATAAACAGTTGTAGAAGTTACAATTTCTTCTCTGATTGCATCTATAGGAGGATTGGTTACCTGTGCAAAAAGCTGTTTGAAGTAATTGAACAAAGGCTGAGGTTCTTTTGAAAGAACTGCCAGAGGACTGTCTGTACCCATTGCAGCAATAGACTCGCTGCCTGTCTTAGCCATTGGCAGAATTGAAGTCATAACGTCTTCATATGTATAGCCAAAAGCCTTTTGCAGCTTCTGTCTTTCCTCATATGAATGTTCTTTAACCTTCATATTCGGTATTTTCAAATCTTTCAGATTTACAAGATTACTGTCAAGCCACTCACCGTAAGGCTGTTTTGACGCATAGTATTCTTTTAATGTATCATCATCAACAAGCTTGCCCTTAACTGTATCAACCAGGAGCATTTTGCCCGGACGGAGTCTTTCCTTAACCACGATTTTGGCAGGGTCAATCGGCAAAGCACCAACTTCTGATGAAAGGATAAGATTTCCGTCATCTGTGATATAATATCTTGATGGACGCAAACCGTTTCTGTCAAGAACAGCACCCATAACATCACCGTCTGAGAACAGGATTGACGCAGGTCCGTCCCAAGGCTCCATCATTGTTGCATAATACTGATAAAAATCTCTCTTTGCCTGAGTCATTGTTTCATTGTTATCCCAAGGCTCAGGAATGGTAATCATAACTGCCAAAGGCAGGTCCATACCGCTCATAACCAGAAATTCCAGCGTATTATCAAGCATTGCAGAATCAGAGCCTTCGGTATTGACAACAGGGATAAGCTTATCAAGATCGCCCTTGAAATGCTCAGTCATCATTGTTTCTTCACGGGCTAGCATCTTATCGGCATTACCGCGAATTGTATTGATTTCACCATTATGAACGATCATACGGTTTGGATGAGCTCTCTGCCAGCTTGGATTTGTATTGGTTGAGAATCTTGAGTGAACCATAGCAATGGCTGATTCATAATCTTCATCCTGCAAATCACTGAAGAATTTTCTCAGGTCTCCGACAAGGAACATTCCTTTATATACTATCGTTCTGCTTGAAAGTGATACAACATAAGTATCTTCATTACTCTGTTCAAAAACACGTCTTGCAACATAAAGCTTTCTGTCAAAATCAATGCCTTTTGAAACTCCGTTAGGACGTTTTATAAAGCACTGCATAATATACGGCATACATTCTACGGCTCTATGTCCCAAAACCTCAGGATGTGACGGAACCTTTCTCCAGCCAAGAACGTCAAGACCTTCCTTTTTAGCAATGATTTCAAACATTTTCATTGCCTGATTACGAGGAAGCTCTTCCTGTGGGAAGAAGAACATACCAACCGCATAATCTCTTTCACTGTTAAGTGTTATTCCAAGGTCACGCTTTGCAACCTTTTTGAAAAATTTATGGGAAATCTGCAGCAGGATACCAACGCCGTCACCTGTTTTTCCTTCGGCGTCCTTACCTGCTCTATGCTCTAAGGTTTCAACAATGGTCAAAGCATTCTCCACTGTGCTGTGGCTTTTAACGCCTTTAATGTTGACAACTGCTCCTATACCGCAGTTATCATGCTCGAATTCCGGAGAATACAGACCTTTTTCAACTTTAAAGCCCTGTTCCATTCAAATCATCCTTTCGTTTATATTTATTGATTTTTCATTACTTATCAAAATATGAATCGACTATATAAAGCAAGCACAATAATGCAAGTTTTTAAGTCTTAAAATTCGCTTCTTTCGATATTTTATTAAATTATCATTCAAATATCCACAAATTCCGTGGATTTATTATATCATACTTACATTCAAATTGCAAGTTTTATAACGCAATCTTGCAATATCTATTTTTAAACTTTTTGTGAACAAAAAGAGACACTAATCCCGTTTACGGAATCAATGCCTCTTTGCATTCAGAATTAATATTAAGTTATTCGCATTTTATAAAATGATAAAGCTTTGTGGTAAAATCGCCCCACATATCATCGGCATTCCAGATCTTTGCCACATTTATACCAGCCGTCATAAGAGCTTTACCGCTGATTTTATATGAAGGATCTCTTTCTTCATAATAGAAAGCATCAGGATCAAGACCTTTCAGCTTAACTCGCTTTGAACGTTCATTCGGTTTTGCAATAATCTGAACATACTGGAAAATACACTCGCTCTTATCCTTTGAAACAAAAGTCCATGCGTCCCATGTATTATCCTCAAAAGTATTACCGATTCTATATTGGTCCCCAAGTCTTATCAAATGGTTGTATTTATTATATTCCTCAATCTGCTTAGGAATCATATCCCTGTCTTCCTGCGGAATTTTTGTAACATCAAGCTCATAACCAAAAGTACCCACCATTGCAACACGTCCTCGTGTTTTAAATGGTGTAACTCTGCCGACCGTATGATTAGGACAATCGGAAACATGAGCACCCATTGCCGAGCATGGATAGCAGATTGATGTACCGTGCTGAATTTTCAGTCTTTCAATAGCGTCTGTATCATCAGAACACCATATCTGCGGTGAATAATAAAGCATACCTGCATCAAATCTCGCTCCGCCGCCTGAACAGTTTTCAAGCAGAATATCAGGATAATCTGTGGTAAGCCTGTCCATCACCTCATACACACCCAGAACATATCTATGCCAGAGTTCACGCTGACGTTCCGGCGGAAGTGCATTTGAGCCAACTTCTGTAAGCTGACGGTTCATATCCCATTTTATATACTCTATATTTGCAGAATCAAGGATTTTTTTCATCATATCGTAAACATAGTCTCTGACTTCTTTTCTTGAAAAGTCCAGCACATACTGTTCACGGCACAAGGTCAGATCTCTTCCTGCAACCTGAATAGCCCAATCGGGATGTTCAGCATAAAGCTTTGAATCAGGAGAAACCATTTCCGGCTCAAACCAGATACCGAACTTCATACCCATTTTGTTTACTTCATCAACAAGATATTTCAGTCCGCCTTTAATCTTATTTTCATTTACTATCCAATCACCCAGTGATGAGTTATCGGCATTTCTGTGGCCAAACCAGCCGTCATCCATAACCAGCATTTCAATGCCAAGCTGTGATGCCTCTTTAGCTATTGCCAGGAGTTTATCGGTATCGAAATCAAAATAAGTTGCTTCCCAGTTATTTATCAGAACAGGACGCTTTTTATCTTTCCACTTGCCTCTCATAAGATTGTTTCTGTAAAGGTCGTGGAATGTTCTCGACATTTTTCCTATACCTGCATCGGAATGAACCATAACAACTTCCGGAGCAGTAAATGTTTCATCAGGTGTGAGATACCAACAGAAATCGCAGGTGTTTATACCCATAAGGAATCTTACCTTTCTATGCTGTGTAACCTCAGCCTGTGCAAGAAAATTTCCTGAATATACAAAGTTAAATCCATAAACCTCACCGTAATCTTCATCTGCATTACGCTGACAAAGAGCTGCAAAAGGATTATTCTGATGTGAAGACTCACCGCGGATAGAATCAACTTTTTGCTTGCCGTGATGAAGCTGACTTCTTACAATATGACGTTCTCTTGCCCAAGAACCGTTAAGGGTAATCATATCATACTTATCGCTGTCAAAATCAACGCAGGCAGACAGCACTCGTGTCAGATTGCACGGGGCCTCACCAACATTTTTAATTCTTACCGAACGTGTTATAGCGTCAAGATTTTCAAAAGCCGAATATATGAGCGTTACTTCCAGACCGGCATGCTTATCCTCCAGGACAATTTCCAAAGTATCACAGGGTGACTGTTCTGTTGCAAATGTAGCAGGAAGTCCCTCAAGCTTTGGCTTTCCGCTGTAGGTTTTAAAGCTTTTATATCTCAAATCGCAGGCCGACATACCCTGTTCATCCAGGATTTTAAGTGCAGGAGCACGATAGTCGCCGATTCCAAAGCAAGGATACTCAAAAGGAAGTGTATCCATAAAGCTTGCCTTATCACGATTATTTGTAGAAGGAGTAAAGGGACTTTCATCAAATCTGAGCAAATATTCAAGGTCCTCATCAGGAAGCTTGGGACCATAATATATATGTGCAAGATAGCCCTCGTCAACAACCTTCATCATATAGTCAGTATCTTTAGCTCTTAGCTTGAAAGACAAATTTTTTTCATTAACTGATACAGGCATAAATGCACTCCTTTCAAAAAAAGAATTCATTCTGCAAAATATACTGCATTATCGCAATACAAAAAATATTATAACACAGTATCTTTTAAATTTCAATGGGAATTGCTGATTTTCTTAATTAATTTCATAAAAAAGCTGAACAAAGTATTTTTTGGTTGAAATAACTAGCTGTTTATGATATAATATAATGGAATAAAAAGAAGATATTTTAATATCATTTTTTCAATTCGTAAGCCTTGCATCATGCAGGGTATCGAAAGGAGGATATGCTCCTGTTGACAGACTTGGAGCATAACACATTATGAATAATTTTGACGTTATAATTGCAGGCTGCGGAATTGCAGGACTTTACGGTGCTATTAATTTATCATCAGACCTTAATGTTCTTGTACTTTCCAAACGTGAAACCACGCTTTGCAATTCGTCATTGGCTCAGGGCGGTATTGCCGGAGTTTACAAAAGCCCAAAAGATTCTGTAGAAAATCACAAGCATGATACTTTTGTTGCCGGAGGATTTGAAAATAATCCCTTGTCAACAGATATTCTTGTAAACGAAGCAAAAATCGATATACAGCATATAATAGACTTAGGGGTGGACTTTGACAAGCTCCCTAATGGTGATTATCACAGAACTCTTGAGGGCGGTCACGGCATGAACCGCATTTTCCACCACAAAGATACTACAGGATATGAAATAGAGACTACACTGCTCAAAAAAGTTCAGAATCTGCCTAATGTTCAAATATGGGAAAATGCTTTTCTCTGCAATGCTAAAAAGACTGATACTGGCTTTTCCTTTCTTATTTCAAAAGACGACAAATATACTGTATGCAATTCTCATTATGCCATTTTTGCAACAGGCGGTATCGGAAGAGTTTATGAATACACCACAAATTCAGCCATTGCAACCGGTGACGGAATTGCCCTTGCTTATAATATGGGGGCTGAAATAAAACACCTTGATTACATTCAGTTTCACCCGACCGCTTTTAACAACAAACACACCCGTGAATGCTTTTTGATTTCAGAATCAGTACGAGGTGAAGGTGCTTATCTTAAGAACTGCAACGGTGAGCGTTTTATGCACAAATACGACAAGCGTCTTGAGCTTGCACCGAGAGATGTTGTTTCACATTCGATAATTTATGAATCACGCAGGACAGGTTCAGATAAATTCTATCTTGACATAACTCACAAAGATCCCGAAAAGGTTCGTCAGCGTTTTCCGAACATCAACAAAAATCTCCTCGAAGCAGGCTATGATATGACAAAGGATCTGATTCCGGTTTATCCTTGTCACCACTATTTAATGGGCGGAATAAATGTAAATGTCCTTGCACAGACTAACATTGACGGTCTTTACGCCTGCGGAGAGTGTTCCCACACAGGTGTTCACGGAAATAACCGTCTTGCAAGCAACAGCCTGCTGGAAGCTCTGGTATTCTCAAGACGTGCTGCAGGGGACATTAATTCAAAAGCAAAAGCCAACAAACATGGCTATGAACAATATAACGGCTTTGAAACCAACGAAGACGCACCTCACATTCCCACAGGTCTGCGAACGGAAATACGCAAAATTATGCAGAATACATATTTTGTTATTCCAAATGAAGAAAATATGCCTGATGCCATCAAACGGATAAGTGAAATAAAGGAACAGCTGGAAAATGGAAAATATAAGCTGGACAGAGATTATGTTGAGGCAAGATCGCTTGCAACCGTGGCTTACATTGTTCTGACTCAGGCTGAAAAAGACATTGCCGAAAAAAAGAAAAAAGAATCAAAAGCAGAGAGGACATAAACTTATGAAATTAATGCAGTTTCAAATTGACGATATTATAAAGACAGCACTTCTGGAAGACATAAACTACATTGACGTTACTACCGATTATCTTGTAAGCGAGGATGCAGTTTCAACAGCAAAATATGTATCAAAAGATGAAGGTGTTCTTTGCGGAATTGATGTTGCCATGAGAGTTTTTGAACTTTTAGACAGCAGCGTCAAGCGCAAAATATTTATTCATGACGGTGAAAAGGTTAAAAAAGGCGATATAATTGCCGAAATCACAGGTCCTACAAGAGCATTGCTTAAAGGCGAACGAACAGCTTTAAATCTCGTTCAGCATATGTCAGGGGTTGCAACAGCTACAAATAAATGCGTTGAACTGGTTAAAGGAACTAAAGCTTCTATTGCTGACACAAGAAAAACTCTTCCGGGACTTCGTGTTCTGCAAAAATATGCTGTTACTGTGGGCGGCGGAAAAAATCACAGATACAATCTTTCCGACTGTGCAATGCTTAAAGACACACATCTCGACGCTTACGGCAGCATGACAGGTGCTGTAAATGCCCTCAGAGAAAAAATGGGACACACAGTAAAAATAGAAGTAGAGGTAGAAAATCTCGATGAACTTCAGGAAGCTCTTGACCTGGGAGTAGAAATCATAATGCTGGACAATATGAACTGTGAAGATATGAAAAAAGCTGTTGAAATCACAAACGGCAGAGCAAAGCTGGAAGCTTCGGGAAATGTTACGCCCGAAAGAATAAGAGCCATTGCCGAAACAGGTGTTGACATTATATCTTCAGGAGCTTTGACACATTCGGTCAAGGCATTCGACATCTCAATGAAAATGGTAAAATAATGCGAGGTTGATTTTATGGCAAGCTTAATTGACGGTGAAAGACAGTTTCACATTCAGGCGAAATCCGATGAAATCGGAAGATATGTTATTCTTCCCGGGGACCCGAACCGTGTACCGAAAATTGCGGCTTATCTTGACAATGCCGTTCAGATTGCAAACAACAGAGAATACAATGTATATACAGGTTATTTAAACGGTGAAAAAGTAACGGTATGCTCTACCGGAATCGGTGGACCGTCAGCAGCCATTGCTGTTGAGGAGCTTGTGAAATGCGGTGCTGACACATTTATAAGAATCGGTACATGCGGTGCTATGAATTTAAAAGCCTACAGCGGTGACCTTATAATAGCTGATTCTGCTATCCGTGCAGAAGGAACATCATACGAATATCTGCCCCAGGGATATCCTGCCGTTGCAGATTTTGATGTTGTTACAGCGTTAAAAGAAGCTGCCGAAAAGCTTTCTGACAAAACTATGGGAAACCAATATCACATTGGGGTTGTTCACTCAAAAGACAGCTTTTACGGTGAAGTTGAGCCTGATAATTCACCTGTCGGCGAAAACATTAACCGGCGTTGGGAAAGTTATATGAAATGCGGCTGTCTGGCCTCAGAAATGGAATGTGCATCTGTTTTCTCAGTTGGAATCGCAAGACAAGTCCGATGCGGTGCGGTGCTGATGTCACTATGGAATGCAGAGCGTTCAAGACAAGGCAATGAGCACAAAATAATTAACGATACCACCAGAGCAATCGAATGTGCTGTCAATGCCATAGCTATTTTGATTGACAAGGACAAAAAATAAAAACTAGCCTAACAAAAAATCCCGACAAAATTGTCGGGATAATTTTTCTGCACATTATCTGATTTCAAGACGTCTGGTAACAGGTGTATCAGGCTGTTTCTTTGGCAAGGTTAAAATAAGAATGCCATTTTTGTATTCAGCATCAATTCTGCTTGTATCTACAGAACTTACATCAAAGCTGCGCTTATATGATTCATAAGTACGCTCACGGCGGATGTATTTATTGTTCTCATCCTTTTCATCCTTTTTTTCACTATGCTCTGCTGAAATTACCAACTTATCTCCGTCAAGATCAAGCTTTATCTCTTCCTTTTCAAATCCCGGAAGTTCAGCTTCAAGGATATATTTATTATCTTCCTCTTTAATATCTGTTTTACAGCTTGAAACTGAAGGCTTATTTAAAAAGTCGTTTTCAAAATCATGGAATGCGTTAAACAAGTTAAAAGTTGTCTTTTCAAATGGTGTCATACCGTACATAAAAATTCCTCCTGAAAATTGTTCTTTGTTTTTGTTAAAATTTCAATGGACTCTATTTTATCTTTTCCATTGGTGTCATTTCCTTTCTTTCGTTATTTATATAATATTGCTCCTATGTGTCAATTATGTGATAAAAAGGTGTAATTAAGATAAAAATTAGCACTCTATGAGATAGAGTGCTAGCAAATGTATCGTTTGTGTGCTAAAAAATTCTATCAATTTATTAAAAATAATATCTATATGCTGTTGATTTATCTGAATTAATTTACTATAATTAAAATATAACAAATAAAAAGCATGGAAAGAATCAAGCATCTGCGTACCGAATTTGATACCATACTTACAGGACACAGCAGATTTGCAGAAAATGCAGAAATATTCCATGCACTGCTTGCCGCTGCTATTGATTTAAACAATGGCAACACTCAGAATGATATTGACTATCATTGGTTTAACGGAATATGCAAAGCTCATCCCTATGGAAAAGAGCCAAGAAGAATAGTATATGAAGAGAAAACACTTACAAACAATTAAATATAATTTCTGCACAGTTAATAATTATTTTACAAGGTGAGAAATATGACAAACAAAGAACAGGTTATGTTTAAAATGATTGAGTTTGACAAGGGTGACTCAAAGAGAATTCAACATTTTATGAAGGTATATGAATTTGCACATTTAATAGCAGTTGGTGAAGACCTTGACAATGATACAAAGGAAATTTTAGAAGTGGCTGCCATTCTTCACGATATAGGAATTCACCCCAGCGAAGAAAAATACGGTGACTGCAACGGCAAACATCAGGAAGAGCAAGGTCCTGCTTATGCAAGAGCTTTGCTCAAAGACCTAGGCTGCTACAGCGAGGAATTTATAGACAGAGTATGTTATCTTATCGGACATCACCATACATACAACTGTGTTGACGGTTCAGATTATCAGATTCTTATCGAATCAGATTTTCTGATAAACTCTTATGAGGATAATTTGTATTTATCTCAGAATGACACAATAGAAAAGATGAAAAAACGGATTTTTAAAACTAAAACAGGCACATGGCTTCTGGAAAATATGTTTGAGCAAAAGGAATAATGATAATATATGATGCTCTTAATTGACAAGCGGGAAACATGTAAGTGCACAGGGGGTAGATTTTAAATGAAAGTTATAATACTATTGATTGTATTTTTTACATTTGAATTCTTTTATTCATGCGAATACACAGATAAACATATTTTAAAGGGATATATTGATAAAGAAGAGCACTTTGAAGATGGTTTTCAGGATTATACCGATTACTGCAAATATATTTATTCTGATGAGGCAGAAAAAAGGTTTGCTGATTCAGAATATTATGAATGCGTATCAATAAAAGATATTGATAATATTAAAAGTTATTTTGAAGATACAGAAGATTGGATGGCTGCGGAACAACGCCAAAAAGAGTATGATTTCAATACTGAATGCATTACAGTAGGTGACTATTTTTGTATCGAAACAGCAGAAGGCATTCATGACGGCCTTGAATATGGAAAATTTGATAATTATACATTATATTTATTTGACTGTGAAAGCAATACATTATATTATATTCATAATAATATTTAAGATAAAATTTTTACCAATAAATTTTAAATATTTTTCAACATTTTTATAATTAATAAACAGTTCATATTTATTGCATTAAAAATACATAGTCATTTTGTATAATTGTAATTAATGGTGAGTTTGTAAAGTATACAAATTCAACAAACCATTAAAGTATGATTTTACATATTATTTAGGAGGTCTTTTAAATGGCTAGATTTACATTGCCCAGAGATTTGTATCACGGAAAAGGAGCTTTGGAAAACCTTAAGAATCTGGAAGGTAAAAAAGCTATTATAGTAGTTGGCGGAGGCTCAATGAAGAGAAACGGCTTTTTACAGAAAGCTGAAGATTATCTGAAAGAAGCAGGAATGGAAGTTAAACTTCTCGAAGGCGTTGAACCTGATCCATCTGTTACAACAGTTATGAACGGCGCTGCAGTAATGCAGGAATTTGAACCTGACTGGATCATCGCAATGGGAGGCGGTTCACCAATCGACGCTGCTAAGGCTATGTGGATCAAGTATGAATATCCTGATTGTACATTTGAAGATATGTGCAAGGTGTTCGGTATTCCTAAATTAAGAAAGAAAGCACATTTCTGTGCAATTTCTTCTACATCCGGTACAGCTACAGAAGTTACCGCTTTCTCAATCATCACAGATTATGACAAGGGTATTAAATATCCTATTGCTGACTTTGAGATTACTCCTGATGTTGCTATCGTAGATCCTGAGCTTGCAGAAACAATGCCTCAGAAGCTCACTGCTCATACAGGTATGGACGCACTTACACATGCTATTGAAGCATATGTATCAACAGCTAACTGTGCTTATACAGATCCTCTTGCAATTCATGCAATCGAAATGATTCAGAGTGATTTGGTTGATTCTTACAACGGCAATATGGAAGCAAGAGACAGAATGCATGACGCTCAGTGTCTTGCCGGAATGGCATTCTCTAACGCTTTGCTTGGTATTGTTCACTCTATGGCTCACAAAACCGGTGCTGCTTTTGCTGATTACGGCGCTCATATTATCCACGGCGCAGCTAACGCTATGTATCTTCCTAAAGTTATTGCTTTTAATGCTAAAGATGAGACAGCTAAAAAGCGTTACGGCGTAATAGCTGACTATATGCACCTTGGCGGAGCAAATGATGATGAAAAGGTTGCTCTGCTTATCAAGTTTGTAAGAGATATGAACGATAAGCTTAATATTCCTCACTGCATCAAGAATTACGGCAAGGACAGCTATCCAACAGAAGAAGGATTTGTTCCTGAAGAAGTATTCCTTGAAAGACTTCCGGAAATTGCTAAGAATGCCATTGGTGACGCTTGCACAGGTTCTAACCCACGTCAGCCTTCACAGGAAGAAATGGAAAAATTACTTAAGTGCTGTTACTATGACACAGAAGTTGATTTCTAATCAATATTAAGATAATACATATCCCCGTATTTATTAAAAATACGGGGATTATTTTTGCTTCATATTCTATTTTAATTAGCTTTTTTCTTGTTTCCTGAATAAATTTTCATAAGCTTTGAGCAGTACTCTTCAATGGTATCAAAGGCAATATCCTTACAGTTTTCCGCATAAGCGGCTGTCAGAGCTGTATCCTTCCAAAGTTTTTCTACTTTGTTTTTCAGGTCATCCTTATTTCCGCTGATAAACAGTTCTCCTGTTGCACCTTCTTCAGCACTTCCCGTCTTAATCAATTCTGGGATACCTCCGATATCTGCACCAAGAACAGGAGTTCCATACAGCTGACTTTCCATTACTGAGAACGGACAGTTTTCATACCATTCTGACGGATAAATTGAAAAACGTGCCTCTCGAATAAGCTTTTCAAGAGCCTCTCCGCTTTGGAATCCCACATTCTTTATATTTGGAATGCCGTTGATTTTCTCTTCCAAAGGTCCTGTACCGGCAAAAATAAACTGAACATCAGGAAGTTCGTTACAAACTTCAATTAAAGTACCAATGCCCTTTTCTTCGGAAAATCTGCCGAAATAAAGCACATAATCTTTTTTTGCCGCACCGCCCTTTGATTCATCAAAACCTCTCCACTCAATACGATCAACGAAATTGTGCATTGCTACAGTCTTTTTAGCAAACAAAGGATTGGTATCCATTTTTGTTTTTAAAAAGCTGCTGCAGCAAATCATTTTATCAATATATTTATATGCACCGTTAAATTTCCAGAACATTGCCTCTGCCATTCCAATAGCAGATTTTGCGGTGCTTCCATGTATACATTTTCCTTTGAGGCAGTTAATATAATGACCGCCCAGGCATTTCTCACAATTTTTGTGAGTATTTGGATTGTTCAGCATATGATTGGGGCATACCAGCTGATAATCGTGTGCAGTAAATACAATTCTGCATTTGTGCTTATTTGCTCTTCTCCACTTTACAATTTCAAGAATAATGGAAGGCGTAAGCTGATAATTGAAGTTGTTTATGTGACAAACGTCAGGTTTAAAATCATCAAGAACCAAACGCAGTTTTTTTCTCGCTTCAGAAGAATAAATTGTTTTAATGGGGTAAGTCAGCTTTGAAAGCATTGAACCACCATGAAAATCCATATCTGCTGTATAGGCGTTTACATTGTTTCCCACACATCTTCCGGAATGCTCCATGCCAAAATACTGAACCTCATGTCCCTGGGATTTCAGATAGTCACCCAATTTGAATATGTAAGTTTCACTTCCGCCGTTTGGATACAAAAATTTATTTATCATTAATATCTTCATTGCTTTTTCCTCTTGTATAAATCTAAAGTTTTGTCAACAACTTCGTCCCAGTTATATTTACTGCAAATATAATCTTTTGCGACTTTTTTATATTTATCTGCCTCATCAGCATTATCACACAGCATTGCGAGCTTGTCTCTCAGATCTTCAACATTGCTTTTTTCAAATAAAACAGCCTTATCTTCTACTACTTCGGCACATTCAGGAATATCTGAAACCAGACAGCAATTTCCATAGCTCATAGCCTCCAGCAAACTTATGGGCATACCCTCCAGATCTGACGGCAAGGTATATACATAAGCATTACTGTATAATTCTTCCAAAGGCTGTCCCTGCACAAAACCTGTAAAAATAATTCGGTCATCATCCTTGCAAAGTTCCTTTAATTCCTGAACATATGTATCAGTATCAGAGCTGCCGCCGGCAATAACCAGTTTTTTATTTGTTTTAATTTGTTTATAAGCCTCAATCAGATATTTTATACCTTTTTCAGGAACCAGACGTCCCAAAAATAAAATATAGCTGTCCTTTTCCAAATTCCACTTATCTTTTATGATGTCAGCCTCACGTATTTCAGGAACATTAACACCGTTAGGGACAAATTCGGTTTTGCGTCCGTATTCACGCATAAAATAATTCTGCACATTTTCGCTGAGCACTATTATTTCATCAGCATATTTTGCAGCAGTTTTTTCTCCGAATCTGATATACTTAGTAGCAAATCCGCCCCATTTTTCTCTCTGCCAATCCAAACCGTGAATCGTTGCAATACACCGTTTTCCAAACAATTTTGGAAGCCAGAGCATTGCACACGGGCCTTCAGCATGGAAATGAACAACATCATATCTGCCGAAAGCACAGCGTATTGCTCCAAAAAAAGATGAAGTAATAGCTGCCAGTCCTTTGACATTCAAGGTCAAAACATTTTTAATATTTACGCCTTTATACTCCTTTATTTTTTTGCAGCTGTTTTTCTCAGAATCATTTTTGGATACAGAACGGTTATAGCATGTCACATTATGACCCTTTTCAACCATTCGTGTACTTAACTCCTGCACCACTATTTCTACTCCGCCTTTACGGGAAGGTATTTGCTTGTGTCCCAGCATAGCTATTTTTAAATGATTCTTATTTTTCAAAGCTTTATCCGCCTTTCAGCAATGTATATAACATTTATTTACAAATATTTAATATATCACTTATATTATACCATAATATAAATAGTATTGCAATAGATTAAACATTAACATTAATTACATCTAAAGAAGATATCAGTTAAATTATTAACTGCAAAATTTATTTTTCCAAAAGTTCAAGACAATTTTCCATTGATTCTTCAAATTCCTTTTCATTATTGTTTTTGAAGATAATCAAGTCATTCTGAGATTTTTCATTTTGAAGATTTGACGGTACGCTAAAGTCACGTCCTGCAATATATTCATCCCAATGAGCAAGTTTCCACACATCTCTGTCAGAATTCCGGTTTATCATTCGTTGATGAGCAACCTCCACTGAAGTATCCACCCATATAACAACAAGCTTTGCATTCTTTTCAGCAAGCTTTTCTTTCAGATTATCAATATATGAATTATCTCTTATCTCACGAGTGAAAGGGGCATTTATCAATACTATATTATCATAATCCAATGCTTCCAAAGCCAGTGCAACAATACATTCATATTCATAATTGCGAATATTGTCTTCAAAGAACTGGCTGCTTCGGTCATATGGCTGATTTGCCACAGCAAAAATTTGCTTTGAAAGCGGAATCAGCGTATCTTTATCCAGATACACCACATGGTCAAGACGTTGGGCAAGCGCTTTTGATATAAAGGTTTTTCCGCATGCCGGTGGAGAAGTAACAAGTATTAATTTCTTTTCCATAACAAAGTCCTCCAACATTTTTTATATACTATATATGTTATCACATTCTATTAAAAAATTCAATATTGACTAATAAAATAAATTCAATCAAAGTGTTACAATATTTGATGCCTATTTATAATTGGCTATTTTATACAAAGTTATTCATAATAGTTGACATATAATATAAATAATGCTATACTGAAATTATAAAATCTCGTGTCTAAATAATATTTAGGAGCCAACTATAAATAAATCAATAGGAACACGATAGAATTCACAAAGAATTAA
>JBJFBR010000062.1:0-3395 GCA_051888545.1 Oscillospiraceae bacterium | reverse complement strand
ATTGCGTCCATAGCTGAAATATACTCCAGAGTTGGTATAAACAAGCCTTCGTGACGTTCACCGTCAAGAATTTTTTCACCGTCTTTGAATGCAATTAATCTGCAAAGAGGGAATGACTTCCAGCCCCCGCCCAATGGCTGTGTAGAAAAAATATACCCATTATCCGATTGATGATAATAAAGCGTTCCGTGCATATTTTTATGCACATATAAAACCTCGCCGTCAAAAATCATCAGATTAAGCTTATTGCGGTATGAAAGACGCTGAACAAGCTCGTTTAAAATCCTGAAACGCTGTTCTATGCTCAGACTTCCTCCCGTCTGCCTTATCCCTTGATTGATGTTGTCCAGCAGATACAGAAAAATACGCTCCGAATCGGTCTCGCCTTTCTGCAATGCCATATATTTTAGGATTTCTGCGTCAGAATACACCGTTCCATTGTGCATCAGCACCCATTGCCTGCCGATATTATCGTAATCGGTAAATGGGTGGGCATTCTCGGCACAGCGTGAGCCTACAGTTGCATAGCGGATGTGTGCAAGCAAATTCTTCTGAGGTGTAAGTTTTTTCAGTTCTTGTTTCAAAAGACTGCTTTGTGACGCACACACAGGCTCTTTCACTACCCTGCACTTTCCGTTTTCTTCGGTCATAAGTCCCCAGCCGTGAGGGTGACGCACACAATGAGAATAAAATTCCTCAAGCAATGCCTTTAAATCTGTTTTTCTCTTTAAACTTGCACCAAAAAGCTCGCACACTCTTCATTCACCTTCTTTGTCTTCTCAAAAAATTTATGCTGAAAATCCGTATTATATTCGCTGTAAATTATGTCGGAATATCTGCTGCCCTTTTTAAGTTTCTGCCGCTGCCAGCTGATATTTTCCAGAACTTCGGGATACCTGAAAAAATATATGCTCATATCATCAAAAAGCTTGTCTGCAGCGTCAACAGCAGATATATTCCCGATATAAATGCTGTCCAAATCAAACTTTGCCGAGTTTTTGTGATTTACCACAGCCTGCTCCTGCAGGTCATCAGTAAAATCAAAATCAGGCAGACTGACAAAATAAAGCAGAAGATAATTCAGGAAATTCAAATCCTCTGCAAATACTCCTGCAGGGGCAAGAGGGTTTACATCAAACATTCTCAGCTCAATATGATTTACTCCTCTGTCCAGAAGTCCGTACATTGTGTTCTTTCCCTTTGGTTTCAACCGGACAGGCAGATAAACTTCGCTGGGAGCAAGCAAATCACCATTTTCAATATACTTGTCCACGCTTTTCACAAACGCCTCAATGCTCGTGTAATCCAGCTTTGGCACAAACTTGTTCCAATATCCCTTTGCACCGTTTCTCCGTGAGGCATAGCCGTCAAATCCTGTACCTGCGAGATTGTCTCCTTCAAGGGATTTATCATACACAGGACTTGCCGATGTAAGAAGCACAAGCACCCAGCTGTAAAGGCTTGCATACTTTAAAAGCTTGAGATATATGCTGTCCTTGAACTGACGGAAACTGACATTTCCGGGACACAGCTCCTGCAAATATTCATCAGACAGTGACAGATTGCAATGTATTCCCGAATAAAGCATAAGCCTCTTTCCGTATTTTTCCTCCAGTCTGAGACGATATTCATATTTTTCACTCAGCTCGCCTGTATATAAAGCCGGAGAAATATCCTCCTCGCTGTTAAAATGCGGAGGATTGCTGTAAAGCCAGAGGTATTCGTTCTGTTCTTCAAGCTTTAAAACGGCGGTATCAGAAAGCTCTTTCAGATTTTCCACCGCTTGCTCTGCACTGTCATACACATCGGTTATAATCTCCAGCTGGTTTTCGCAGAAATCTCTTTCAAAATGAGAGTCCTCAAAAGGATGCGGAGTCTTTGCAAAGCTCCCCTGCTCATTTACACGCATAGTTTCACGTTCAAGACCAAACCGGGTATTAAACATATATTTGCTTTGTTTCAAAATTATCACCTATACTTTTGCATATTCTCAAATATAGTTATTTATCACACATTCGCTTAAATTTATTATAAATCATATAGAATTACTATGATTATGATTATACAACATTATATAACAAAAGTCAATAGAAAAAATTAAAATTCATTGCCGTTGCAAAAGGCTAAAAGCTATGGTAAAATAGATAAAAAAGGTGGCTGAAAATATGTTTGAAAAATATATATCTGAAATTGAACAGAAAAAGCTGAATGTACACGGAATTAATATTTATCAGAAGGGCGAAGTGATTTTCCGCCGTTATTTTGATGAAAACAAGCGTTATCCCATATATTCCGCCACAAAGTCGTTTTTATCTGCTGCAGTGGGCATTGCCGAAAAGGAAAACAGACTTGCTCTGAATGCACCTATATACGAATATCTTACCAAAGCACAGCAAAGTCTTATACCCCGAAATCAGCTTGAAAGCTTTAAGCTTCTGACTACGGAAAGATATCTTACAATGTCTGTGCCCAGCGAGAGCTTTCGCCCTCAGGGTGACAACTGGCTTGAATACTGCCTTTCACAGCAGGTTGACTACTCTGCAAAGCCCCTATTCAACTACTCCAACATTTCGGCATATATGATTGCCGTTGCCTGCGAAAATGCTGTGGGACAAAAGCTGTATGACTATATGAATTCACGGCTTTTTGAACCTCTTGGCATAGATAATCCGCCTTATGTCACATCTCCCGAAGGGTATTTCAACGGTGCAAGCGGAATGGAGCTTACTCTTGATGAGTTAAGCCGATTGGGAATACTTCTCCTGCAAAACGGCGAATACAATCAACAGCAGATTGTCCCCGAAAAGTACCTGCAAAAAGCCTCATCATACCGGCTCGCAAGCTCGGAATACGGCTACGGATATTTCTTCTGGGTCGGCAAAGACAGTTACAGCGTCAGCGGAAAATGGGGACAGAAGATACTTATATACCCTCAGAAAAAACTGGCGGTGACATATCTTTCACACCTGCCTGAACAGAGTGATGAAATGCTTGGGATTGCAAAAAGCATTGCCTCATTTTTATAGGGATTTATCAGATTACACAACGGCATTATTGTACTATGCAACAAAATATGGGGGAGACCGAAAGCCTCCCCCTTTGAATTCAGTATTTTATGATTTTAAAGCCTTTACTATGATTTCGCCGTGCCCTAGCACGGGCCCCTGCCTGTGTGTTTAGTATTGTATAATGCCTGCGTCGCGGGTGCAAAGATAAGATTACGCACAGACAATCCCGTATTGCGCCGTCCGCGCTAGCACTTCTATACTAAAAACTCAACCTGCGTCGCGGGTGCAAGGATAAGATTACGGACAAATTACCCCGTATTAGCCCGTCCGGCAGGACTATCTGTAAATTATATCCTCACGCTTCGGACCGTTTGAAACCATTGTAAT
>JBJFBR010000061.1:10190-19684 GCA_051888545.1 Oscillospiraceae bacterium | reverse complement strand
TTAATTCTTTGTGAATTCTATCGTGTTCCTATTGATTTATTTATAGTTGGCTCCTGTATGTTTATTATTCATATGGTATAGTCTCAACTTCACATTCGAGATAATATCCCGTTTTTTCTTTTACAATTCTTTGTACTTCATTAATTAGTTTTAAAACATCATCAGAAGTTGCATTATCGTAGTTTATAACAAAACCGCTGTGCTTTTCCGAGATCATAGCACCGCCGACTCTGAAGCCTTTCAGCCCTGAATCCTGAATAAGCTTTCCTGCAAATTGTCCCACAGGTCTTTTAAAAGTTGAACCTGCACTTGGATATTCCAAAGGCTGCTTGCTCTTCCTTCGGTTAATATAATCATTCATATCACGCTGAATTTCCAAAGGATTGCAATACTTTAATTTAAGAGTCACTTTTGTTATAATACAGCTGTTTTCCTGAAAAACACTGTGACGGTATGACATATTTAACTCATCAGCTTTAAAATTATGTATATTTCCGTTCTGGTCAATACATTCAACCGAGGTGACTACATCACGCATTTCACCGCCGTATGCACCGGCATTCATGTATACAGCACCGCCAACCGAACCTGGAATTCCATAAGCAAATTCCAGGCCGGACAGTGAGTTTTTAAGTGCAAAACGACAAAGTGAAAGTAAAGAACAGCCTGCTTCAACGGTTAATGAATCATTGTCATTAAGTATTATTCTTGAAAAGTCCGTACCAAGATGCAAAATAACACCATTGTATCCTTTATCATCGCAAAGCACATTTGAGCCTTTCCCAAGGACCATGTGCCTTATGTTGTTTTCGTTTAAGTATTTCAAAATAGCAGATAAAGAATCGGTTGAATTGATCTCAATAATCAACGGACATATTCCGCCGATCTTAAAAGAAGTATATTTTTTTAACTCTGCATTTTTTATAACCGCACAGCCATACTGCTCTGCTAAACTGCAAATTTCAGTTAAATTCATTTCATATCTCACTTTCATAAGTTTAGATTAAATATCAATGCCAGGATGCTTTTTCAATATATGTTCTCTTACTTTGTTCCAATCAGCATTGATAACCAATTTTTCAGGAAATTCACAAGCCTCAACAATTTCCAAAGCATTGGGAACGTGACCTATATTCTGACAAAAATGTGCGTCAGAATCTATAACTATCGGCACTTCGTATTTTTTGCAAAGTTTGACCAATTCATAACAGTTCTTTCTTGAGCCACGCTTGTTAACTATAGAACTTTCATTTATTTCTACAAGCTTTTCGTACTCTTTAAAGCTCTTAACAACCTTCTCGTAATCAAAATAAAACATATCGGATGTACAATGACCTATCACGTCTACTAATGGATTCTGACATACTTTAAGATAAGCTTTAGTAACGTTTTCATAGCTGTCTTGCTTAACCAATGCACTGTGAATTGATGCTACCACCCATTCAAGAGAATCACGAATATCATCAGTAATATCTAAATTGGCATCCATATCTAAAATGTTTGCTTCAATTCCTCTTAATATGGTTACTCCATTGATTTTTCTAGGTATTGCATTCATGTTGATAAAATGCCAGTAATGAGGTGAATCCGGCATAGCCATTGCATGGTCAGTCATGGCAATAGCTTTAATTCCTTTTTCCTTTGCGCAGTTGCAATTCTCAGATATAGTTGAGTAAGCATGTGTTGAAGCGATTGTGTGTGTATGCAGATCAGCTTGTAATTTCATATATATTTCTCCTATTACATATTGTCCCAATTTTTGATTTTATCATTAGAATCCATGCTGAGGCCAAGATTATCAAGCAATTCCTGAGCAGCGTTGTAACCCATTTTTTTCTGACGGTTGTTCATAGCAGCAACTTCAATAATAACCGCAAGATTACGTCCCGGCTTTATTGGAATAGTTAGGCTTGGAACCTTAACACCCAGAATTGTAGTGTATTCATTGTCAACGCCCATTCTGTCATAAATTTTCTGTGAATCCCAAGGCTCAAGCTGAACAATCAGGTCAATTTTTTCGCTTACCTTTACAGCACCCATACCAAACAAACGTCTGGTGTTGATAATTCCAATACCTCTGAGTTCAAGGAAGTGACGAATGTTGTCAGGTGATGAACCAACTAGGCTTTTGTTTGAAACCTTTCTTATCTCAACAGCATCATCAGCCACAAGTCTGTGACCACGTTTAATAAGCTCAACAGCACACTCTGACTTACCTACACCGCTTTCACCGACTATAAGTACACCTTCACCGTAAACTTCAATTAGAACGCCGTGACGTGTAATTCTTGGAGCAAGACGAACATTCAGTAACCTGATAAGTGCAGCAATGAAAACAGTAGTGCTGTCTTTGGTCCTTACAATAGGGATTTCATATTTTTTAGCCAGCTCAATCATTTCCGGATAAATCTCATGACCTCTTGCAACAACAAATAATGGTATCTTTGTAGCAAATAAAGCTTCTATTCTCTGATATCTTACATCAGCATCCAAAGACGCCAGATAAGCGAATTCCATATTACCGCAAATCTGGATTCTCTCAGCATTAAAGTATTCATAAAATCCTGTAAGCTGAAGTCCCGGTCTGTTACAGTCATTATCTGATATCAGAATCGTGGAAAGCTCCTGGGGAGCATAAATTACTTCCAGTTTCAATTCATCAATAATATCCTGAACAGGAATAGTAAATAATTCTGCCATAATCCTTTCATCCTTTCAGTATTAAAATTTTATCAGTCCTTTGTTATACATTTCCTGTGCCGCTGTCATCACACCTATTTTTCCGGTTGGATATGTAACTCCTCCCTGAAGCCATGCGGCAAAGGGTGCTCTTATAGGTGCGTCAGCTGACAGCTCAATAGAGGCACCCATAGTAAAAGCTCCGGCGGCCATTATAACCTTGCTGTCATATCCGGGCATATCCCAAGCCTCCGGTGTAACATATGAATCAACAGGTGATCCTTTTTGAATCCCCTGACAAAAAGCAGTTAGATTTTCTTCATTTTTAAGCAATACTGATGATATAATGTCAGTACGTGTCTCATTGCTTTTAGGCAATGTTTCAAAACCAAGCTTTTCAAAAAATCTGCAAGCAAATACAGCTGTTTTTAAAGCAGATGCTACTGTCTGGGGAGCAAGGAAAAATCCAAGGTACATTTCTCTGTTTTGATTTAATGTACAGCCAACCTCTTTTCCCATTCCCACACAGGTTAATCTGTCAGCGCATAACTCTACAAGATCTGCTCTTCCGCAAATATATCCCCCTGTGGGAGCAATACCGCCTCCCGGATTTTTGATAAGCGAACCGATTATCAAATCAGCACCAACTGATAAAGGCTCTTTTTCTTCCACAAATTCTCCGTAACAGTTGTCTACCATAACAATAATGTCCGGATTTGCATTCTTTGCTGCCTTGACCATTTTTCCGATAACATCGACTGAAAGTGATGGTCTGAGAGAATATCCTCTTGAACGCTGAATATATGCCACCTTAGCCTTTGGAGCAAGTTCAGCGATTCTATCATAATCCGGATATTTGTCATCAATAAGATCAGCCTGAATATAGTTTACTCCAAAGTCTTTAAGCGAACCGTTTCCCTTTTTATATCTTATGCCTATAACTTCTTCCAAAGTATCATATGGCTTACCTGTCATAGCAAGCATTGTATCTCCTGTTCTTAACACTCCGAATAATGCAGTAGACAAAGCATGAGTTCCGTTTACAAATGTGTGTCTAACAATGGCATCTTCACCGCCGAAAGCCTGTGCATAGACCTTGTCTAATGTATCTCTTCCCATATCATCGTATCCGTATCCGGTTGTACCCTTCAGACATACTTCAGATACTCTGTTGTCAATAAAAGCCTTTAAAACTTTTTGTCCGTTGTACTCTGCTTTTCTTTCTATTTCAGCAAACATCTCTGAGCATTCAGCCTCAGCTTCCTTTGCGTGATTGATTATCTTCTCATCAAAACCAAATAAATTTTCTGACATTTTTATTTCCTTTCAAAAACTATATCTGATGCAATATCCTTAAAACCAATTTCCTCATAATAGCTTACACGATGCGGTCTTGCCATAAGACGTACATCAAAACCATCCGCTGTCAGCTTTTCACCTATCCAGAACAAAAGTTGCCTTGCATGAAATTTTCCTCTCTCTTCAGGTATAGTTGCAACATGACCTATCAAGGCTATTCTGTCAACTATGTACTGAATCGAAGCCGTGGAATAATTGCCCATAAGAAATGACTGTGCAAGACCGTGTCTTATTCTGTGTGAGGTATCTGTGAGCCACATGGGATAAGCTGCTGCAATTTCCGGAAAACCCGTTTTAAGCACATTAAAAACATCGTCCAACTCAGGAGTTTCATTTACATCTATATCCGGCAGACTGTTTTTTGAAATATATTGAAATTCTTTTCTTACAATGGAATTATAATCCTTGCGGATATATGAATTTAATTTATCCGCATACTGATTTTCCAATTCAATGGTAACAGGTTTGTTCATAGAAATAAGTACGGAAATCTCTTTTATACATTCATCGTCAAATTCAACATCATTCAATGTGGAAATTATAAGCGTTGAATTAAACATAGATGCCAAGCCAATAACCATTCCGTTATTTTCAATTTTAAAGAATTTCAAAAAATCATAATTTCCGCCGTATGCGTTAAAATTTGATTTTATTCGTCTTGAATAATGATTGCTTTTAAGTGTTTTCAGCAAATCATTATCTAAATCTGTCATTTGTGATATCATTTACTGCAAATCCTGTTCAACATTAAATTTACCAGCTTATAGCTATTATAAAAATCATTTTTGTCTATAACACTTGAAGGCGAATGAAGATATCTGCATGGCAAAGATATAGCAGCAGTTCTGACACCGCCGTTGCCAAGGTGAATCGCTCCTGCATCATTTCCGCCTGCAACCATAGTTTTTGTCTGACAAGGAATCCCGTTATCCTTTGCAGCTTCAAAAGCCATATTGTAAAGTTCCTTGTCATAGATCGTATGTCTGTCCATAAATGATACTACAGGTCCGTTTTCAAGTTTACATACCTGCTTTTCATTGAAAGCAGACGGAACATCAGCAGCAGTAGTTGATTCTAAAACAATCGCATAGTCAGGTCTGACAGTTTTTACTGCAACAGATGCGCCCCGCAAACCAACTTCTTCCTGCACCACAAAGGTAAACCAAGTGTCATATTCAAGCTCACCGTTTATCATTTCAATCATCATTGCACAACCGGCTCTGTCATCAATAGCTTTGCCTTTTATTTTGTTTTCACCAAACTCGTAAAAATCAGATACAAAACATACCGAATCACCTAAAGAAACAACATTTTCAGCTTCTTCTTTTGAAAAGCAGCCAATATCCACATTCATTTCTTCAAAGCTTACAGATTTTTTTCTTTCATCAGCACTGAGATTATGAACTGCTTTTCCGCCGATGACTCCAAGTATATTGTTATTTCCGGTAGTTACTCTTCTGCCGAATACAACTCTCGGATCAATTCCTCCCACGGGTGATATTTTAAATGTACCATCATCATTAATATATGTGATAATCATACCCACTTCATCCATGTGTGCTGAAACCATAAGCCTGCTTTCCGAAGTTTTTTTGCCTTTTTTAAAAACAATAATGTTTCCAAGATTATCTATATGGTATTCACACTTGCCGTTGATTTTATCTATTATATATTCTCTTACGTTGTCTTCATTTCCTGATATTCCGTTGAGCATACAAAGATTTTTCAGTAATTCAATCATAAATCTTCCTCGCTTTCACAGAACACAGCAATCAGTTTTGCTGTATTTTCAATATCATTTATATTAACAGTTTCAATCGGAGTATGCATGTATTTTAACGGTATTGAAACAGTGCAAACTTTTATACCGCCGTTTGCAATTCCGATAACATCAGCATCAGTTCCTGTTTTACCGTTCATAACCTCAATCTGATAGGGTATATTATTTTCAACAGCGGCTTTTTTCAGCCCTTCTGATACTTGCCTTGTAAGTGACGGAGCAATGCCGATCATAGGACCGCAGCACATCTTTCCGCAGTCCTGCGGATTGTCCCCTGCCACACGAGCAAATGAAACATCAACTATTAATGCTATATCAGGCTGAAGGTTCTGTATGCCAATTTCAGCACCTCTTTCGCCGACTTCTTCCTGAGCTGAAAAAAGTACATTAATATTATATTTTTTGTTTTTTCCTTTTAGCATATCCAGTGCATATAAAATTGCCGCTGCACCGCTTCTGTCGTCAATGGCATGAGCTGTTACCACATCACCTGCAAGATCTGAAAGTTCATTGTTTATAAAAACTCTGTCTCCAAGGCTTACAGCCTTTTCAGCTTGTTCTTTGCTCATTCCGATATCAATAAATATATCTTCAATATCTGCGGATTTTGAATTGTCCTTTTCAAGGTGAGGCGGAGTTGAAGTTATAACGCCCTTTATAATTTTGTCCCTGCATATAACATCAACCTGTTGTGCAAGTAACAGTCTCTGATCCAAACCTCCGCAGTTAGAAACTTTAAGGAAACCGCTGTCGGTTATATAGGTTACAATCATTCCAATTTCATCAATGTGTGCTTCTAAGAGTATTGTTTCCTTTTGTTCGTCATATTCTCTGTCTGTACCGTATACATTTCCAAAGGAATCAATATGACAGTCAAGATATTCACTTAAAATGTTCTTTGCACATTCTGATGCATTGAATTCCTCGCCCGAAACACCATTATTGTTGATAAGCTGTGCTAAAACTTCCTTTATCTGCATAAAATAACTTCCTTATATTAAAGTTCATTGACCAACTTTTTAAAGTGATTTCCTCTGTCCTCAAACATACGATACATGTCAAAGCTTGCGCATGCAGGAGAAAGACTGACGATATCACCTTCAACAGCCAGTTCAGACGCAAGCTTAACAGCGTCTTCCATGGATTTTGCACGGACAATTTTAAGACCGCTTGCCGGATAATCGTCACATTCCGTGACAGCCTTTTCAATTTTGTCCGCAGTTGCACCCATAAGTATAAGTATTTTAACCTTTTCATTTATTGGTTTACCCAACGGTTCAAAAGGAATTTTCTTGTCATATCCTCCTGCAATAATTATGATTTTCTGATTGAAGGAATTTAAACCTGCAATAACTCTTGTAGGACTTGTGGCAATGGAATCGTTATACCATTTAACCCCGTCAAGCTCTCTTACAAATTCAATTCTGTGCTCAACGCCTTTAAAATTCATAGCAACGTTTCTTATGCTGTCAACCGATACCATACCCCATACTGCAGATATGGCTGTAAGATAGTTGTCAACATTGTGTATTCCCGGAATTCTGATGTCATCCTTGTGAACCACCTCAGTTACTATGCCGTTTTCCTTATAACAAAGCATTCCGTCTTTCCGCAGGAATGCTCCTCTTTCAACTTCCTGAGTAAGTGAAAAATTAACAAGCTTGCCTCTGACAGAGTCACCTAGACTTCTTGTAATGTCATTATCATAATTAAGAACCGTTCTTGAAAAGGCATTCTGATGACGTATTATGTTGCATTTAGCGTCAATATATTCTTCCATAGTTCCGTGAACATCAAGATGATTAGGTGCAACATTGGTTATTACTGCAATATCAGGAGATTTTCTCATTGATATCAGCTGAAAGCTTGAAAGTTCAACAACCGCCACATCTGTATCAGCAACAGTTTCTACGATAGGCAAAAGTGCCTTTCCGATATTTCCGCCAAGATGTACTCGTCTGCCCTGTGCTTTCAGAAATTCACTTATAAGTGTTGTAGTCGTAGTCTTTCCGTCAGAACCTGTAACACCGATTATTGTGCATGGACAAAGGTCAAAAAATACTTCCATTTCCGAAGTCACAATAATGCCCTGCTCTCTTGCTTTTTTCAGCACGGGGTTGTTAAAATACATTCCCGGTGTTCTGAATACAACATCACACTTAAAAATTTCATCAAGATAATTTTCACCCAGTGAAAAATCCACGCCCTTTGATGAAAGCTCTGCATATAGTTCTTCGTTAAAGCTGTCCTGATCTTTTTTGTCACATATTACAACTTTAAGACCTTTTGAAACAAAATTGCGTATCAGTTCTAAGTGACTTACACCTACTCCTATAAAAGCAATTCTTTTATCCTTTAAATAGCTGAAAAACTTCTGGCATTTATTCATTATTATTCCTCCATAGACATCAATACATAAATATACACTTTATATTATATATCATTTTCCCTTAAAGTGCAAGCATTTGCCTGCATTAATTTAAAATCAACGTTAATGTATGACAATTATCAAATGTTAAGATTAAATTAATATTGTCATAAAAGCTTGACCTGTGTAAAATTTAGTATTATAATGATAAGTAGTTTTTTATGGAAAGTTAGTGAATTAATGAAAAAGGAGTATTTTACTATTCCAAATATAATGGGTTATTTCAGGATTTTAATGATACCCATTTTTTTGATTTTGTACCTTAATGCAGAAACAACTTCCGGATATGTTGTTGCTTTTGCCGTTTTGATTGTATCAATGCTTACTGATTTTTTTGACGGTAAAATTGCCAGACGTTTTAATATGGTAACCGATTTCGGCAAAGCTCTTGATCCTGTTGCTGATAAACTTACATTGGGTACACTTGCAATAGCTGTTACTTCTCATTATCCTTTTATGATTGCATTTTTTGTACTATTTCTTATAAAAGAGTTATATATGCTTTCAATGGGATTGTATCTTACAAAAAAGAAGAAAATATACTATAGTGCTAAATGGTATGGCAAAATATGTACTGCGGCTACTGATATATGTATGGTTGTACTTCTTGTTTTTACTGATCTGCCTCAGAAAGCAGCAAATATCATTATTGTCTGTCTTATGGCACTTATGATTTTTACACTTATTAAGTATATTTTGTATCATCAGAAGCTTTTGCAAGATTATAATGCCGAAATAAAGGAATCATAATATTTGTTTTTAAAATGCTCTGTTTCAGGGCATTTTTATTTTTCTTAAAATTTCCGAACAAATGTTCTTGACAAAACATATGTTCTGTGATATCATTATATATAAGAACAAATGTTTTATTTCGAGGTAATATTATGGAAAGAAAAATTCTTCATGTTGATATTAATAATTGCTATGCGTCTATTGAATGTCTTTTTCATCCTGAGCTTGCAGGAAAACCCGTTGCTGTAGCAGGCTCAACCGAAGAACGCAAAGGTATAATTCTTGCAAAAAATCAAATTGCAAAAGAATATAACGTCAAAACAGGAGAAGTGATCTGGCAGGCAAAACAAAAATGTCCTGAGCTGGTTACACTTCCACCCCATTATGATTTGTATCTGAAGTTTTCAAAAGCAGCTCATCTTATATATGAACGATATACCGATAGAATAGAATGCTTTGGAATAGATGAATGCTGGCTGGACGTTACCTGCACAAGGCGGGATATAAAAGAAGTCG
>JBJFBR010000061.1:1755-10090 GCA_051888545.1 Oscillospiraceae bacterium | reverse complement strand
ATAGATGAATGCTGGCTGGACGTTACCTGCACAAGGCGGGATATAAAAGAAGTCGCAGATGAAATTCGCAATACTGTAAAAAAAGAACTGGGCATAACCGTTTCAGTAGGAGCAAGTTTTAATAAAATTTTTGCAAAGCTTGGTTCAGATATGAAAAAACCTGATGCAACAACTGTCATAACAAAAGAAAATTTTAAAGAAAAAGTCTGGCGGCTTCCCGCCTCTGACCTTCTTTTCGTAGGCAGAGCCACATCAAACAAGTTGAAAAATCACGGAATTGATACGATCGGCGAACTTGCCAATACGCCTCCGGAGGTTTTAGTCAGCTGGCTTGGTAAATGGGGAGAAAATCTATACGCTTATGCAAATGGACTTGAGAATAGTGAAATACCTCTTTTTACAGATGCTCAGGCACCGGTAAAATCTGTTTCTAACGGCACAACGGCATATCGTGATTTGTTAACCGATGAAGATGTAAAAATCCTGATTTTTGCCCTGTCGGAAAGCGTGGCTTCAAGACTAAGAAAAATGGGACTGAAAGCTATGGGTGTTTCCATAACAATAAAAGACAGTAAGTTTTACAGCTATTCAAAGCAAGGCAAAATATCCAATCCCGCAAATGACGGGGTGCAAATTGCCAATAAAGCATATTCCCTTTACAAAGAGTCATATAATTTAAAAAGCCAAAATCCCATACGCTCAATAAGCATATGTGCATTTCAGCTTTATAATAAAAATCAGCCTGTTCAGACAGATCTTTTTTCTTCCCCTGCAAGAATTATAAAAAAAGAACGTCTGAATGAGGCTGTAGATAAAATTCGTGAAAAATACGGCTATTCCAGCATTAACCGAGCCGTAGTTATGGGTGATAACGGTTTTAAGACCTTTGATTCAAGACTTCAGAATCAAATTCATCCTGTTGGCGTGCTTAAAGGCAGAACAGCATAATTATTTTGAAATTCTTATGCTTTTTCTGAATTCATTCTGAGGACTGTATTTGCCTTTTACACAGGCATACTGAAAATTTACTGCATTGTTTTCAAGCCTGATGATTCTTTTTGTTTTTTCAGAACTTCTTTCAAGCTTTTTTAAAGAAGTATCCAAAGGCAATGATGAATTTTTACAAAGTGAAAGAATCTCGGCACCACTCTGATTAAATGCAAGAATACGTATATACGGCGGAAGAAACATATCTGATTTCTGTTCACCTAAAACAGCATACATTATAATGCGTCTTATTCTTGCCATAGTGATGTTTTTGCTTTTTACGTTGTTCATAAATTCATCGAGATTTTTCGGACAATCTGAAACAGATGCAAGTATCTTATCAGCAATTTCTTCATTGCAGTCGGTCAGCTGCAAAAGATTTTCTTTTGTCATAGTACTTATTCGGAATAGAATTTCACGTTCCATATTTTTTAAAGAATAAATTGGCGAATCAATTTTATACGGACAAAGATTATGCAAATCAGAACTGCTGTAAATTCTGTTTCTTATTTCAGACGCCGATGCAAAATTATCTATAATTTCACTGCTGTCATGACCGGTATTTTTTCGCATTACCGGAATAAAATTTATTGTATCAAAATATTTTTTACAAGCCTTAATGTACTCTACTGCTAAAATATTGTTTGGTGATTTAAGAATACTGCCTATCTTCTCACCGTAAATATTTTCAGCAGCAGTACAAACAGCTAAGGGATAACTTTTGCCGTTTGACATTAACTGTTTTACAAGTTCATTGTCTTTGAGTTTTCCAGATGCTTCTGACACCTGAATCAAAAGTTCAGTGCTGTCATTTTCACATCCGAAAGCAAGACTGTTTACTACATCTTTTCCCAAAGCAGAAAGAAGGTATATTGCCGAATTTGCAAATATTTCTCCGTTAGAACAGGAATAAGGAAAAGGAAGCTCAATAACAAGGTCCACACCGTTTTCAACAGCTTTCTCAGCTCTGAAATGCTTATCCAAGACCGCAATATCTCCACGTTGAACAGCTGCACCGCTCATTACGGCAATGATATGAGTTGCTCCTTTTAAACGTGCCTGCTCAATCATATATTTATGTCCGTTATGAAACGGATTATATTCTGCAACTATGCCGGTAATATTCAAAAATCTCACTCCTTCGACAATGACAACATAATTATGCTATAAAAATTGTGCAAAATGTATATTTATATATTATGTACTTGAAATAGCAAAAAAATGTTGTTATAATTAAAGTATATTATATCGGGTAATAAAAGTCAACAATTCACCCGATTCAAAATTCTAGGAGGAGTTTGAAAATGAAAATATTAGTAGTTAATGCAGGATCATCTTCACTTAAATATCAGCTTTTGGATATGGAAGATGAATCAGTAATCGCAAAGGGCAACTGTGACAGAATTGGAATTGACGGTCATATTTCTCACAAAACAGGTGACGGAAGAAAATTTGAAGCTGACTGCAATTTCCCCACACACACAGAAGCTTTTCAGAAACTTGTGGAAGTTTTAACATCCGGTGAAGGCAAAGTTATTGATTCCATGGCTGAAATTTCAGCAGTTGGTCACAGAATAGTGCAGGGTGCTGAAGTATTTAAAGAAACCTGTATTGCTACAGATGAAGTTATCGAAAAGATTGATGAGTTAAGAGAACTTGCTCCTGTTCACAATCACGCACATGCACTTGCTCTCAGAGCTTGTAAGTCAGTTATTCCAGCAGAAACTCCTCAGGTTGTAGTATTTGATACAGCTTTTCATTCTCATATGCCAAGAAAAGCTTACCTTTACGGTCTTCCATATGAATGCTATGAAGATCTGCATGTAAGAAAATATGGTTTCCACGGAACATCTCACAGATATGTTACAGCTGAGCTTTCCAAAACTCTCGGCAAAGATATCAAGGACCTGAAAATTATTTCATGTCATCTTGGAAACGGTTCATCTATTGCTGCTGTAGACGGCGGTATTTCTGTAGATACTTCAATGGGATTCACTCCTCTTGACGGTTTGGTAATGGGAACACGCTGCGGTTCTGTTGACCCTTCTGCCATTGATTATGTTGAAAAGAAAAAGGGCTTTACTCCTGATGAAATGACAGAATATATGAACAAGCAGTCAGGATTTCTCGGAATTTCCGGTATCAGTTCAGATAACAGAGATGTAACTGCTGCTGCTGAACAAGGCAACGAAAGAGCTAAAATGGTCGGTGAGATTTTCTGTTATCAAATCAAGAAATACATAGGTTCATATGCTGCAGCCATGAACGGTGTTGACGCTATAGTATTTACCGGCGGTATCGGAGAAAATGCTCCTGATGTTCGTGCTGAAGCCTGCTCTGATCTTGATTACTTTGGAATTGAAATCAATCCTGAAGCCAATCTCAAGAGAGGCGAAAAGATTAAAATATCTACTGATAATTCAAAAGTGCAGGTATGGGTTGTTCCGACCAACGAAGAATTGCTCATTGCTCGTGACACTCTTGCTCTTATCAGCAAGTAATAGTTAATAAATTATTAATTTAATAACAAAAAGGCAGTAAAAATTTAAAATTTACTGTCTTTTTTTATTTTATTTATTGATTTAATTTAAAACTTATGTTATACTATAAAAAATTAAATGCGAATTATGTCTATATAAGAAAGAAGAATGATTTATGAGACATTCCAATAACAATAAGGGCTTTTTATTCAGCTATATCGTTAGCCTTATGTTTAATATTTTTTGGATCATCCCTGCTCTTATTTTGCTTGCATTTCATTTTATAATTCATATATCAATCATATGGTTTATAATTGCAATAGGCTTATGGGCTTTGATAATATTCATATGGACATTGATTCTCAGTTTTGCTTCCAAATCAGGCGGAGAAATAGATCCCCCAAAGGAAAACAAGAATCCATATTCGGCTAAAAACAAGTAAATTTATAATTAATTAATTTATATTTTTGAAAGGAGTAGTTTTTATGGGACTTATTAAAGCAGCTATGGGCGCAGCAGGAGGAACTCTTGCAGATCAATGGAAGGAATTTTTCTATTGTGACGCTATGGACAAAGAGGTTTTAGTAACCAAAGGTCAGAAAAGAACATCATCACATTCTTCAAACAAAAGAGGAAATGATAACATTATTTCCAACGGAAGCGGAATTGCCGTTGCTGACGGTCAATGTATGATTATAGTTGAGCAGGGCAAGGTTGTTGAAATCTGTGCAGAGCCAGGCGAATTCACTTATGATTCATCTACCGAACCAAGCATTTTTGCAGGCAGCTTAGGTGAAAGCATTAAACAGTCATTTAAGGTAATGGGTAAACGTTTTGGTTACGGCGGCGATACAGGAAAAGATCAGAGAGTTTATTATTTCAATACCAAGGAACTCATTGATAACAAATTCGGTACACCAAATCCTGTTCCTTTCCGTGTAGTTGACTCAAAGATTGGTCTTGACATTGATGTTTCAATCAGATGTGCAGGAAGATATTCATACAAAATTACGGATCCTCTCTTGTTCTATACAAATGTCTGCGGAAATGTCGAGCAGGAATACACAAGAGATGAAATTGACGGTCAGCTCAAAGCAGAATTTATCTCAGCTTTACAGCCCGCTTTTGGAAAGCTTTCTGATTTAGAGCTTCGTCCAAACCAGATTATAAGCCACAATACTGAACTTGAAAATGCCATGAATGAAGTTCTTTCCGGCAAATGGGGAGAAACCCGTGGTCTTAAGGTTATAAGCGTTGCATTGGAAACAGTTACTCTTCCTGATGAAGATGCTGATATGATTAAACAGGCTCAGCGTGCAGCTATGCTTAAAGATCCTACAATGGCAGGCGCTACTCTTGTTGGTGCTCAGGCTGAAGCTATGAAGAGTGCTGCATCAAATCCAAACGGTGCTATGACAGGCTTTATGGGTATGGGTATGGCTATGAATGCCGGAAACGGAATGAATGCTCAGAACTTATATACAATGGGTCAGCAGCAGAACAACAATAATAACAACAGCAATAATCAAAATCAGGCACCTTCTGCAAACACATGGAAATGCTCATGCGGAGCTGAAAATACCGGCAATTTCTGTGTAAACTGCGGCAAACCAAAGCCAACCGAAAACGGATGGCAATGTTCATGCGGTGCAACCAATACAGGAAACTTCTGCACTAACTGCGGAAAGCCAAAGCCAACGGACGCTGTATGCAGCAACTGTGGCTGGAAACCGTCTGACTCTAATAATGTTCCTAAGTTCTGTCCTGAATGCGGAACACCTTTCAGCAAATAATAAATATATAAACTGCCGTCTATAGAACGGCTTATAGCTTGGAGGAGAGTTATGGCAGATTTAAAAGAGTACAAATGTCCTGCCTGCGGCGGTACATTAGAGTTTAATACTAAAGTTCAGAAAATGAAATGTCCATATTGTGATTCTGAATTTGATATGGACACATTAAAATCTCTAGATGAAGATTTAAACAAGGTCAACACTCAGGACGATGTAAACTGGAAAGAACATGAAGATAAAGAATGGGACAGCAGCGATCAGGAAAATCTGAATACTTATGTCTGCAAATCATGCGGCGGAGAAATCATATGTGATTCAACTACATCTGCATCTTCCTGCCCATACTGCGGAAATGCTGTAGTTATGTCAAACAACCTATCAGGAAATATGAAACCTGATTATGTAATTCCTTTTAAACTTGATAAAAAAGCAGCAAAAGACGCTCTTAACAAGTATGTAAGAAGTAAAAAGCTAGTTCCAAAGGTATTTAAAGACCAGAACCATATTGATGAAATTAAAGGACTTTATGTTCCATTCTGGCTTTTTGATGCATCAGTAAACGCAGATATTAACTATACCGCTACACGAATTTCAAAGTGGAGTGACAGAACATATGACTACACCCGAACTGATTTCTATTCTATCTCACGAGGCGGTACAATAGCATTTGACAATGTTCCGGTTGACGGTTCATCAACAATGCCTGATGATTTAATGGAATCTGTGGAGCCGTTTAATTTCAGCGAAGCTGTTGATTTCCAGACTGCTTATCTTGCAGGATATCTGGCTGACAAATATGATGTTGACGCTGAACAAAGCATTGTAAGAGCAAATGAAAGAATCAAATACAGCACTGAGGAAAACTTCAAAAATACTGTTACCGGTTATGCAACGGTAACAACAAACAACAGCTACATAAATCTTTTAAACGGAGACTCAAAGTATGCACTATATCCCGTGTGGATTCTGAACACCTCATGGAACGGAAAAAATTATTTGTTTGCTATGAATGGTCAGACAGGAAAAATGGTCGGAGATCTTCCGTTGGACAAAGCAGCGTATTGGAGATTGTTTGGTATACTTGCAGCATCGTTATCAGTTCTTACATACATCATTCTCACGCTTTTAAACATATTGTAATCAAGGAGGGTTAATATGAAAAACAGAATTTTTGCTTTATTATCCGTTCTTGTAATATCAATAACATTTTGCTTACCAACATTTGCAACAAGCAATACACATCCTCCTAGATTGGTGGATAATGCTGATTTACTGTCAGAAACCGAAGAATCGGATTTGCTCAGCAAGCTGGACGAAATTAGTGTCAGACAAAACAATGATGTTGTTATTTTAACAGTTAATTCTCTAGAGGGCAAAACTGCAACAGAATATGCAGATGACTTCTTTGATTATAATTATTATGGTCAAGGCAGCGAACAATCAGGAATCTTATTCCTTGTAAGCATGTCTGAAAGAAAATGGGCTATATCTACCAAAGGATACTGTATACCTGCATTCACAGACGCCGGACAGAAATACATAATTGATAAAATTAAGCCCGATTTATCTGACGGAAATTATAACCAATGCTTTAATGATTTTGCAGACCTTTGTGATGACTTTTTAACTCAAGCTGCTTCAGGGTCACCTTATGATATTAACAATCTGCCAAGAGATATTTTCTCAGGAATGAGAATACTTTTTGCTTTAGGTATTGGTATTATAATTGCACGTGTTGTTGTAACTATTAAGAAATCAAAACTCAAGACGGTTCGTATGCAGCCAGCTGCACAATGCTATGTAAAACAAGGAAGTATGAATATTACTAACAGCAATGATTTATTCTTATACTCACGAACTACCAGAACCAGAAGGGCTCAAAACAGTTCGAGAAGCGGCGGTTCAAGTACCCATCATTCATCTTCAGGAAGCAGGCATGGCGGCTCAAGCGGTTCATTCTAAAACAACAGAAAAGAGGCTGATATTAAATATCAACCTCTTTTTTTATTCTAAAAATTATCAATCAGCTTTTCAAGCTTTTCAATAGATTCATCTGCAAGCTGTTTTTCTTCTACAGCAATTTCAATTTCTTTCGGTTCTTCTTCAACAATTGGAGGAAAAACATATTTTAAATATTCCTCATCAGATTTATACGGCTTGATTCCGATTACAGATACATTATCTGTACTTCCGTTTTTTAAAGCAAGCTCATACAGAGTCTGAATTTTATCCTTAAACGGCATGTCAAATGACAATGCAATATCCATTTCTTCCGAAGAAATGGAACCTGAAACACCGTCAGAACAAATAATTATAGCATCATCTTCCAATTCGCCGATATCAGAAACAAAAGGAATTACATCTATTATTGGATTTTGAATTATACTTCCAACGGAAGAAATAATCGCCGAACGCATTTTTGGCTCCAGTTCATTTATACTGTTTATTTCTCCTTGTTCATACAGAAACTTACCGTATGTCTGGTCAGATGAAATCTGATGAGAAACACCGTTAACATAACGATACATTCTGCTGTCACCAACATTTATACAATATGAGTTGTTATTTTCATCAACAGCCAGACAGCACAAGGTTGTCTGCATATTAACAGTATCAGGATTTGCGGAGCCATGCTTAATAATATTGTTATGAATATTAAGCACCATTTCATTAATGTTTGTTGTACTGTTAAAATCTGAAACTGCCAGATATTTTAAGCAAAGCTGAGAAGCTACTTCACCTGCTTTTTCACCACCAACTCCGTCACATACTGCTGTCAGAAAAGGGATTGATATATTAGCCTCAAGAGCACCATCCTGAATAACATCATGATTAACAAGAATTGCATCCTCGTTATGATCTCTTATATTACCTTTTCCCGTACAGCCATATACATAAAAATTCATGTTAAATTCTCTCGCAGACAGCGTCGCCCATACCTGAGCAGGATACAAGCGTCATACCCTCAGACATTATATCTCCGGTTCTTATGCCGTCATCAAGGACTTTATTAATTGCATTTTCCACAGCGTCAGCTTCTTCACCCATATCAAAAGAAAATCTGAGCATCATTGC
>JBJFBR010000061.1:0-1655 GCA_051888545.1 Oscillospiraceae bacterium | reverse complement strand
GCTGCATTATCAACAAGCATATGTTCCAATGTGACTTCAGGATAATCCTTTGAAACCTCTGTTACAATTTTTCTCCAAAGTCTTGAAGAATCAAGAACATTAGCTTTATCAACTGATGTTACTTTTTTATTTCTCTTCATGGCAACATCAAAAGCCTTAACAGCAATTCGTCTGATTTCATTTTCATTATATGTTAAAGTATCTGTAGCAGTAGCAACACCATTAACGTCTTCAGTTTTTCTTTCACCAAAATAAAGTCCTCCTGTAAGTTCCCTCATCATCAAAAGGTCAAAGCCTCTTGAGCTGATTTCTTTTTTAAGAGGACAAGCATCTGATAGCTGTGAATATAAAACAGCAGGACGAAGATTTGCAAACAATCCCAATGATTTTCTGATTTTCAAAAGTCCTGCCTCAGGTCTCAGATCAGGAGGAAGTTTATACCACGGAGATGTTGTTGTATCGCCTCCGATTGAACCCATAATAACTGCATCTGCTGCTTTACAATGTTCAATAGTTTCATCTGTTAAAGGCTCACCGTAAGCATCAATAGAACAGCCGCCCATAAGCAGCTGATCATATTCAAAGCTATGACCAAACTTTTCAGCAACTTTGTCAAGCACCTTAATAGCTTCATTAACTATTTCCGGTCCGATTCCATCGCCTTTTATCACTGCTATTTTTTTATTCATACTAACATATCCTTTCAGATTAAAATTATACTATTTACTATGCAATTATACCATATTCCTTTATAAAATGCAAGCAACAGGTAATTTATGACATTCAAGACTTTTTCATGCCCTGCAAATTAATAACAACATACTCGCAATGCTTTTGAGTTCTTATGGGAAATCCCCAGCCTGTATGACCTGATGAAACTATAAGCTTCATATTGCCATAGTCATATTCACCGTAACTGGGCTTGTTAACCATTCCCAGAATATTACCTATAGGCCATATCTGACCGCCGTGGGTATGCCCTGATATTTCGAGATCTACTCCCTGCTCTGAATTTGCATCCATATCAACAGGATGATGATCAGCAGTGATTATATATTTTGTTCTGTCAGTTTGTTCTAAAATATTATTAATACTTATTCTATTTCCCCATGAAGCATCGCTTCTTCCCACAAGAGTGATTTCATCATTAATGTTTGCTGTTGTATCCTGCAGGATTTTTATGTTGTTTTGTTTTATGGCAGCGTTTAACTCATCTACGGTGAACTTCTTATCACTTGTATATGGCTGAGTATCGTGATTGCCATAAATATAATATATCCCATATCTGGTTTTTAGCTTACCTAAAGTTTTAAACAATTTTTCCATATCAGATTTTGACGTATGCTCATCAACTAAGTCCCCTCCCAATACAGCAAAATCAACATTCTGATTATTAAGCTTTTTTACGCTTTCAGTAAGCAATTTTTTATTTTGAATCGTACCGTAATGAATATCTGTTATAAAAGCTATTTTATAGTCATTTATGTTTTTATCTGTTTTTAGATTATAGTCAGTTTCTACAATATGAGTCATATTCACCGCACCAAAAATCATAAATGCAGTTGTAATCAGAACAGGTATTACGCCGGATCTATAACACCTTAAAATATTCTTTGAAATTTTGTTATCCTTATCTTTAACAAAAGGTCTTACAA
>JBJFBR010000060.1:0-3416 GCA_051888545.1 Oscillospiraceae bacterium | reverse complement strand
GATTCATTACGCTCATACATTGAGGCAAAACTTGAATTTTAGTCCTGCCGGACGGGCTAATACGGGGTTGTCTGTTCGTTATCTTATCTTTGCACCCGCGACGCAGGCTGAGTTTTTAGTAAAGGAATCCTGGTACAGACAGTGCAATATGTGTAAGTTAGCACAAAAAGAGCGTTGGTAACTTTAAACAGTTTACCAACGCTTTTTACGCATTTTAATGGATTAAAAAAAGAAAAATATATTATTCTTTCACTATACACTCGCCAACAGCTATACATTAAATCTGAACAGGCAGATATCTCCGTCCTGCATAACATAGTCCTTGCCCTCAAGACGAACAAGACCTTTTTCCTTTGCGGCAGACATTGAACCGCAGGCCATAAGGTCATCAAAAGATACGACCTCTGCTCTGATAAAGCCTTTTTCAAAATCGCTGTGGATTTTTCCTGCTGCCTGGGGAGCTTTTGTTCCCTTTTTGATTGTCCATGCTCTTACTTCAGGCTTTCCTGCGGTAAGGAATGAAATAAGTCCAAGAAGAGCATATCCTTCCTTGATAATTCTGTTAAGACCTGAAATTTCAAGACCTAAATCAGCCAGGAACATCTGCTTGTCCTCATCGTCCATATCTGCGATTTCCGCTTCAATCTGAGCACAGATCGGCAAAACGGCACTTCCCTCTTTTGCAGCAATTTCGCAGACTTTTTTGTAATTTACATTGCTTTCAATATTGTTTCTGAAATCCTTTTCCGAAAGATTGGCAGCATAAATTACAGGCTTGAGTGAAAGCAGCGGAGTGTCCTTCAAAGACTCAAGTTCATCTTCATTCATATCAAATGCTCTTGCAGCCTGTCCGTTTTCAAGATGTTCCAGAAGTCTTTCAAGAAAATCTGCAACAGGCACAAGACTCTTGTCACCCTTCATAGCCTTTCTGGTTCTGTCAAGCTTTCTATGAATAAGCTCTGCATCGGACGCAATAAGCTCAAGATCAATGGTTTCAATGTCTCTTTCAGGATTAATGCTTCCGTCAACGTGAACAATATTGTCGTCCTCAAAGCATCTTACAACGTGAACAATAGCATCCACTTCTCTGATGTCTGCAAGAAATTTGTTGCCCAAGCCTTCACCTTTTGATGCACCTTTTACCAGACCTGCTATATCCACAAATTCCAATGTGGCAGGTGTGAATTTGTCAGGCTCGTACATTTCCTTTAGCTTTTCAAGACGTTCGTCAGGAACAGATACAATTCCCACATTTGGTTCAATGGTGCAGAAAGGATAGTTTGCAGATTCTGCTCCTGCATTTGTAAGTGCATTAAAAAGTGTGGATTTTCCTACATTAGGAAGCCCTACCATACCAAGTTTCATATTTATAATCGCCTTTCATATTATCATTTTGTTTCTTCGCTGTTTTCATCACATTCATCATCGTGGTTATAAGCATTCATACTGTCATTGTTGTCACAGCATATTTTTACACCGTTCTTTATAGGTGCAAATAAAAATCCTGCAATTACACCCAATGAAAACAAAGCGAGTATTTTCCATATTCCAAAGCTTTTATTGGTTTTATCGTTTTTATCCATAGAAACGGTCAGTCCTTTCAATAAATTTATATACCCAACTTAATCAAACATTTCTTTAGAAAGTCCGCTGATTCTCCTGCAGCCTTCAATAATCTGTTCATCTGTAGGTGTGGAGAAATTTATTCTGAATGATGTTGTTTTGTCCGATTCGTTAACCATAAATGCCGCTCCGGGCACCATAGCTACCTTATATTCCTTAACAGCTCTTTTGCAGAATGACATCATATCACAATCCTCCGGAAGCGTGCACCATATAAACAGACCGCCCTCAGGTTTTGTATATGTAATTTTATCTGAGAAATTTTTCTCAATTTCGTCAATCATAAGCTTGCATTTGTGTTTGTATATTGCTTTAAGTGTTGCAAAGTGCGTCTGCATATTGGTTTTTTCCAGGAATTTTGAAGCCATAACCTGTGCCCAGATATTTGTATGAACATCCGAAACCTGTTTGCATACAACAATTTTCTGAATGATTTCCTTTGGACCGCTCACATAGCCAACTCTTATGCCCGGTGCTAAAATCTTTGAAAATGTTCCCGAATATACTACAATTCCTTCGTTGTCAAGGCTCTTGATTGACGGTATATCCTCTCCTGCAAAACGCAGATACCCATAAGGGTTATCCTCAAGAATTACCGCACCGTATTCTTTTGCAAGTTCATAGACCTTTTTTCTCTTTTCAAGAGAAGTGGTAAGTCCTGTAGGATTCTGAAAATTAGGTATAAGATATATCAGCTTGGCTTTCTTTGTTTTCAGGGTTTCTTCAAGCTTTTCAACATTTATTCCGTCCTCTTCAAGTTCAATACCCTGCAGGTCAACACCATAGGATTTAAAAGCATTCAGGGAACCGATAAAGCTCGGTGCTTCACAAACAAGTGTGTCACCCTTATTGCACAGAACTTTTGCGGTAAGTTCATTTGCCTGCTGAGCACCGCTTGTTATAATCAAATCGTCAGTTTCAGGATTAAAATTGCCTTCCTTTTGCATCCAGTCCTTTAACTGCTGACGCAGCTTTGGATATCCCTCTGTAATGCTGTACTGAAGTGCAAGTATAGGGTCCTCAGCAAAAATTTCCTTGGAAATCTGTTCAATTTCTTCTACAGGAAAAGCCTCAGGCGCCGGATTTCCGGCAGCAAAAGATATAACCTCAGGGTCAGATGTGAATTTTAAAATTTCTCTTATCACCGATCCATGAAGACTGGAAACATTATCGGAAAATTCATATTTCATTATGTTATCCTCCAAAAATAATAGTATTAAAATAAGTATAGCACATTATATTTTCTTTTTCAAGAGATTGCCTGCTTTTCCATAACATAATTGGTAAGCTTAATACTATTTCGTATAACAATCTGACTTTTTATAACATTATATCCTCTGTTTGCAAAAAATCCCTTTGCCGTTACAGATGAATGAACAGTTATTTTTGCCGCATCAGAATGAATTTCAAGTTTATTGCAGATTTTTTCGGCAATGCCTTTTCTCTGATAATTCTTATGAACATACAGCCTGTCAAGATATCCGGTATCGTCAATATCTCCGAAACCAACAATTTTATCGCCAATCAACGCCACCAAAGTATAATGCTCTGACAACGACTTATCCCATTTTTCAGCATCAATATTTTCAGGTGCCCAGATGTCCAGCTGTTCCCTCGTATAGTCCTTTGCGTTTACGCTGTGAACTGTATCATAAAAAAGCTTTATAATATCCGGACAGTCCGTTGATCTATATTCTCTTAAAACAATTTCGCTCATAACACTCACTTTTTCTTTCTAAGCTTTGCAATAAAAAAGCCCTCGTAAAGTTCATTGGGGCAGACGCAAAGCGTAC
>JBJFBR010000059.1:1567-3446 GCA_051888545.1 Oscillospiraceae bacterium | reverse complement strand
TGAAAACGGCTGTTTCAGAATCAATTTGTCACAGCGGTTATTCCACAAGTGAGCCTGTGATTTTGAAGAAAAAGTCTTTACTGAAAGCTAATAAATCCGCCGACAGCAATGATGAACCGGTATGGCCCGCTGAAGGCTCGATTTATCTTTCAAAGAATGCGAAATCCATTGAGAGCGAGGAAAACAAGTGGGAGGTTGAACTGCAAATCAAAGGAAAAAACTATAAAACGACCTCTGATGTGGTGCTTGTTATTGACTGTTCAGGAAGTATGAGCGGAAGCAAGCTGAAAAATACCCGTATTGCAGCCATAGCCTTTGGCAGAAAACTGCTCACCGAAAACAGCGCTACACGTATTGCTTTGGTAACCTATTCAGATACTGCAATGGCATACGATAACGGGCATTTCTACACATCAGATGAATTGGATTTATTTAACTCAGCGGTGGATAGTGCCGCTTATTCCAATGGCGGAACAAATCAGCAGGCGGGAATACATCTGGCTGATAGTCTGCTTTACAGCTCTTCGTCTGTGGGTGTGCAAAAAAATATGGTGATACTTTCCGACGGGGAACCCACATTCAGCTATCCTTTTTCAGGAGGAAATCTGGGACGGCACAATGCGCTGAGGTTTGATTCAGACTGGATAACTGATTATCCAACAACTGCCATAGCCGACTACAGCCATATAATTGGTTCTGGCGGTGATTTTGAACTGGGCAGCGGAAATATTCGCTGGACCTGGCATAACATCTTTTCAAACTACAGTAATCTTTACGGCTCATTTTATTATGATGCAAACGGAAATTTTGTTTGCAGCAACGGACAAAAGGCAGCAAATAACGGTTGTGCAACTGTGTGGGAAGCCGGAAATACAAAGCAAAAAGGCACAACAGTATATTCTGTTGCTTTGCAGGCAGGTGAAAACGGTGAAAATGTTCTTCGCAGCTGTTCCAGCGATTGGGCAAATAAGTACTATGCAATAGGGGAAAAAGACAATGTAGAAGAAAAGCTTACCACAGCCTTAGAGAATATTGCAGGAAATATATCAATAGCCGCTTCAAAGGGTATTGTAACAGATCCGATGGGCGAGCATATTGATTTGCATTTTGACGGCTCAGAGCCTGTATGCACAAATGACCAGAACACATATGAAAAGGGAAATGCAGATATTTATATCAGTCAGGGAACGGCTTCATATAATAAACAAAGCGAAATCATAAGCTGGAATGTGGGCAATGTAAATGAGGGCAATGATCCGGTTATGAGGTATCGTGTCAAAGTGGACAGTAATTACAGTGCACAAGACGGAGAAGTACTTGATGTAAACGGAACGACTACTTTGAGTTATATAAATCATCTTCAGGAGCAAAGCCAAAAGGAATTTCCCATACCTAAAGTAACGGTAAGCGGAGGGCAGATTCTGGTGCATTGGTACCGTGTAAATGAAAATGGCGAACCCGTGAACAAAAACGGTGAAAAAGTAGATTCTCCGTCATTGGCTGAACAGCTTGACATTCCTGCATATTTTGAATATGACGGCAGTACTGGATTAAAGCTTAATACGGAGTATATAATCAAGCCAAGAGATTTTTCTGATAAGGATTATGAATATTTCAGATATGCAATAGGTAATGGCAGTTTAACTGAAGGCAATGAAGTCAGGGTAACTCTCACTTCTTCTCAAAGCAGTCAACAGGTTTGGTTTGCATACAAACCGGAAGAAAACTGCAGTATAACTGTTAAAAAAATTGGTGCAGAGCAAATCGACCAGAATCAAAGCTTTTTATTCCATTTAAAAGGCATTGAACAAAAGACAAAGGGAATAAATCTGATGCTGTGTATTAATAGCAATGGTTTTGCAACAGTTAAAGATATCCC
>JBJFBR010000059.1:0-1467 GCA_051888545.1 Oscillospiraceae bacterium | reverse complement strand
AAAAGAAATATAAAAAGCTGTGCATCTTTCTGCTTTCTGCCATGATATTGTGTATGGTTAATATCGGCGGTACTATGGCATGGCTTACTGCAAGGTCAGAAGATTTGCATAACTCTCTTGTTCCCGGGAAAGTTCAGTGCAAGGTTGATGAAACATTTGAAAATAATATCAAAAGCAAAGTAAGAATAAAAAATACAAGCAATGTTCCGGCATATCTTCGTGGAGCTATAGTGGTGACATGGCAGGACAAAGAGGGTAGTATATACGGCAAGGCACCTATTGAAAATATTGATTACACACTCAGTTTAAACACTTTTGGCTGGACTGAAAAAAACGGATATTATTACTGGAATAAAGCGGTTAAACCAAATGATTTCACAAGTGTGCTTATAAGTGAATGCAGACCTCTGAAAGCTTCACCTTCAGAGGAATATTCCTTGAATGTTGAGATATTGGCAGAGGCAGTTCAGGCAGAACCCATAAAAGCAGTTGAAGAGGCATGGGGATTTGTTCCCGGCGGCGGTCAGGGGGTGTAAGCAGGTATGATAAAAGCCAGAAAGCTGATATTTTCTTTTATTCTGACGTTCATAGCCGCAGCAGGTATTTGCATCTCAGCTTTTGCTGAGGAAAGGGTAACCTATGACGGAAATGCAAGAAAATTTATATTTGCAACAGACAGCGGATATTCACCCACCGACCTTTTTGCAAAGTTTAAAAACTGTATGCCGGGAGACAGCATCTTACAGGAAATTGAGGTTAAAAACGATGTGAGCAACAATGTGAAGGTAAAAGTATATCTAAAGTCGTATGGTGCTGATGAAAAGTCCCAAAAGCTTTTATCTCAAATGAATCTGAAAGTGGAGCAGCAGGGCGGCTCTGAGCTTTTCAATTCACCTGCTCATGAAACTGCACAGCTTTCCGACTGGGTCTATTTAGGCACGGTATATTCAGGGGGAGACATAAAGCTGAATTTAACTCTTGATGCTCCGATCACCATGGGAAACGAATATAGGGATAGTATCGGCTATGTTGACTGGGAATTCAAAGTAGAGGAGCTTCCCATAGAGGAAGGAGACCCCAAGTCAGTGAACACAGGGCAGAAACCCCAAGTGGAATTTATGATTCTTGCAGGAATATGTTTGTTCACAGCCGGCTGCCTGAGTATTATACATTGCAGAAAACGCAGTCTTAGGTGTGGCACTGACATTAAACCCCTTCCATAAATAGCGGAAGAATGCTGTTTTTTGCACGCAAACGTGCAATTATGAACGAAATATTCAAAATTAAAAAATAAAATAAATGTTTTGCACAAATAAAGTGTTGGCAAACTGTGAAAAGTTACCAACACTTTATTTAATTATTTTGAACCTGATAAATAAATTAACTAATATGATTTTATACTTTTATATTTGTTTTCCGTTAATAAAACTATCATGTGATTATTCCGTCTACGCTCCGGTTATAGAT
>JBJFBR010000058.1:0-3459 GCA_051888545.1 Oscillospiraceae bacterium | reverse complement strand
TAAGGGAGTAGGTCGGGGAACCGGCGCGAGAGTTCAAATCTCTCAATCCGCGCCATATAAAAAACCTTGCAAATGCCGATTTTAAGCCATTTGCGAGGTTTTATTTTTTTGTAAATAACCGAAAATGTCACTATTTTGTCACTACTCAAAAAAACAGGCATTGACGAAAAACTTTCGTTTGCCTGTAATTTTTATTTTACTTGATTTGCTTCGGTTAATTTATTTTCAAGCATTGAAGCAACAGCGTTTGACACTATGGATTCAATATATGACACGAAATATGACACAATATTCTGTTGTTATCGTGATTTTTTCTGACACCTTTACATAATTAATATATTTATCTAATTAAAAATATATACGCAAAGCGTTGGTAACTTTTCATAGTTTTCCAGCGCTTATTTTGTGCAAAACATTTATTTTATTTTTTAATTTTGAATATCTCGTTCATAAATGCACGTTCATGTGCACAAAAATGCCGTTTTCTCCCTATTTATGGGAGGGGTCCTAGCGCGGACGGTGCTTGTCGCTTTCTTAGAGTCAAATTAAAAAAATAGCCTTGTTTGACGGCGGAAACATAGTAAAAAATCTCATAAACCCTTAGCTATGTTATCGCCGTCGAGCTATTCTTGATGTTTGAACAATCAATAAAAACGGCGCAACGGTCCAGGGGCACGCCCCTGGTGCACAAAAATGCCGTTTTTCCGCTGTTTATAGGAGGGGTTTTATTAAATAAGTTAAAACCTGTACAATATCTTCTGTACCCTAGCGCAGGCGGGTACTATTCTTCCTCCTTTGTTAAACCGTCAAGAATATATACAAACTTGACTGTACCGCCCATATCATCGGATATGCCTGAATATGACTTGTAGTCCTTTGCAGCCTGAGAAACTGCTTTCAGATTGTCAATAACATCAGTCAAATCGCCGTCAAGAGCGTCAACAATTTTGTCAATAGCTTCGGTCTTGAACTGATTCATTCCCTCGTCAAGAGTTTTTGAACCGTCACTCAGCTGACCTATTCCGTCAATCAAACTTCCGCTTCCGTCTTTGAGAGTTTTAATACCACTTGTAAGCGTTCCGCTTCCCGTTGAAAGCTCTTTTGCACCGTTGTCAAGCAAAATACTTGATGAGTAAAGCGTCTTTGTACCTGCGAAAAGCTGTGAACCGCCTTGATCAAGCTTGAATAATCCTGTGTTGAGTGTTACCGCACCGCTTGAAAGCTGTGATAAACCTTCGTCAAGAGATTTTATGCCTTTGTTCAGCTTGGCTGAACCGTCGCTTGCCTGTGAAGCTCCACTGTCAAGTGATTTTGCTCCGTTGTATAGGTCTTTTGTGCCCGAATTAAGCTGAGTTGATGAGCCTGCAAGATTTGCCGTGCCTGCTTTCAGCTGCTTTCCGCCGTTATCAAGCTGAGCAAGCCCTGTATTTAATGTAACAGCTCCGCTTGTAATCTGTGATAAACCGCTGTCTAATGCTTTTATGCCGTCATTTAACGTGTCAGAACCGTCACCGGCTTGTTCAGCACCCTTTTTAAGAGATACCGTTCCGTTGTAAAGCGATTCTGCACCTGAGTTTATCTGTGCTGATGAGCCTGCAAGATTTGATGTGCCTGCTTTCAGCTGTTTTCCGCCCTCGTCAAGCTGTGCAAGTCCTGAATTAAGATTGTTTGCACCCTCTGAAAGCTGTGACAAGCCTCCGTCAAGATTCTTTGTTCCGGCGTTAAGCTTTGCCGAACCGTCCTTTGCATTCGCAAGTCCGCTGTTTACAGACGATGCACCGCCTGATACCTGCTGTGCTCCTGCATTGAGTTCCTTTGATGAGCCTGCAAGATTTTCTGTCGCACCTTTCAGCTGTTTTCCGCCTTCATCAAGCTGTGCAAGTCCTGCGCTGAGATTTTCCGCTCCTGCCTGCAAACCGTTGTCTTTGTCTTTGATTGCTGCGGAAAGATTTGCAGCACCTGTGTTTATTCCGTCAGCACCCGTCTTTATGCAGTCAACACCGGATTTTAAAGCACCGCCGTCAGTCATTGATGCTGCAATGTCTTCCTGACCTTTGATCGTCTGCTCAAGAGTTGCAATCATTTGCTCAAGCTCAGGAGTATCCTGTTCAGGATTTTGCTTCATAGCATAAAGTCCGTCGAGAACTGATTTGTTTGCATTGATTGTGTTTATGAGATTTGTGTATGCTGAACCTAAACCTTCCGAAAGATTATCTGCGCCTGATGAAAGATTTGCAGCACCCCCTGAAAGCTTATCAACTCCGTCTGCAACAGTTTTAACTCCTGCCAATAATTTATCAGATCCTGTTTTTGCATTGCTGATACCCTGCTGCAATGTGCCTGCCTTTTCGTCCAGGGTTTTTGTACCTGATTCCAGCTTCTGTGTTCCCGCATATAAATTCTGAGCGCCTGTGTCAAGAGCTGCACTGCCCTGAGAAAGCTGATCAAGTCCGCTGTCCAAAGCATCAGAACCGTTTATAACCTCTTTTGAACCATTTCCAACCTGACCCAGTCCTCCTGCAAGACTGTCTGAACCGTTTTTTGCAGTTGAGATGCCGTCTGTAAGCTCCCCTGTTTTTTCATCTAATGTTTTTGTGCCTTGTTCAAGCTGCTGTGTTGCATCATACAGCTTTTTTGCACCGCTTTCCAAATCGGCACTGCCCATTGCAAGACTTTTTATGCCTTTATTAAGTATATCCGAGCCGCTGACTGCCTGTTTTGAACCGCTGCCCACCTGATCAAGTCCGACTAAAAGACTATCTGAACCTGTTTTTGCTGAAGAGATGCCGTCGCTAAGCTCACCGGTTTTACTGTCAAGAGTTTTTGTACCGCTTTCAAGCTGCTGTGTAGCATCATAAAGCTTTTTGGCACCGTTTTTCAAATCATTGCTTCCCATTGCAAGACTTTTTATGCCTTTGTTAAGTGCATCAGAACCGCTGACTGCCTGCTTTGAACCGTCGGTTACCTGACCAAATCCGCCTACAAGACTGTCTGAGCCTGTTTTTGCAGAGGATATACCCTCCGACAAGGTCTTAGTTGAAACGGACAAAGTTCTCGCACCGTCAGTAAGCTTTCCCGTACCTGATGAAAGTTCTTCTGAACCGCTTTTAAGCTTTTCTCCGCCGCTGTAAAGCTCATCAACTCCTGAGGTCAGATCTCCAGCACCGCTTGAAAGCTCCTCAATACCTTTATATAAATCGCTTGTTCCGCTGCAAAGCTTTTTGCTTGCTGTTGTAATTTCGTCAAGCTTTTCATCAAGCTCTGTTTCAGCATCTTTGGTATCATCAAAATCAAGATTTTCAAAGACCTCGTCTGTAACGGCAGTTACGGCTGATGCTGCCTCAAAATCCTTTACATCAGCAGTTATCTCAAATTCTTCAGGGATATCTGCATCAATGCTTTCAATATCATCAATCCCAAGACTTTCGGCAAGTCCGGGAAGTGCTACGCCCATAACAA
>JBJFBR010000057.1:0-3516 GCA_051888545.1 Oscillospiraceae bacterium | reverse complement strand
ATAGTCGATATTTACATCAAAATCAATTTCTGTAGCTGTCAAATAGCTATCATCACTTGATGTTAATTTGTCTCCATTGCTGTCATAAAGATAAAATTCTTCCCAGAGTGGTGTATGAGCGCCAATTCTATCAGCAATTTCATCAATTAATTCAGTAGCACGAATCCAGCCGGATTTACTGCTGCTATATACTTGATCACAGTTTATAAGCAAATCTGAAAATTCGATCTGTGTATAATCAGAGAGTTTTTTGCATTTGGTTATTTTAAAAACCCCAAAAGACATTTTGAATCCGCTGATTTCCATATACAGTTTGAATTTCATATCCTTTTCAAGTGATTCATCAGTAACAACCTTTGCTTCTCCCTGTGCAGATATAACACTGCCAAAGCATGGGTGACTGTCTTTTGATGTACCGAAGTTAATTTTCAGGTCGCCGATTTCTGTAATAGAAAAATCATTAAATTCAGCACTTGCAGTAAATGTTCTTCCTGTGGACATTACTACACGTGCCAATCCTTCAACCGCTGGATTATACATGCAATCACCTCACACTTCAATCAATTCAAATGATACGTTTTCATAAACCGGATCACCATTGAAATATCTCTTAACAGAATAACTGAATGTTCCTGAGCCAACATAGAACCGCTTTTGCACATAGTCATTGCCGATAGGTAACGTAACGGTATGTATTGATGTTAAATTATTTACAGCGTTGTTTATGACAGCAAATTCACTGGATGTACATCTGCTTCGTTTATACTGAACATCATACTTTATAGCCTTGATATCGCCAACAAATTTTCCTGTTGACGATATTCTACCAGCGTTCTGCGACCATATAGTCTGCGGCGTAATAGACAGCCCTGATTCATCTGCCGGCGGCAATTCAGCACCGTCAATTATAATTGTTGTTTGCATACTTAATTACCACCCCCTAGACAGTAACCAGCATCGGATTTTTACCCGTTTTTCTGATCTCCTGTTTGTTTATTCGTACCATTTTCTTGTGTAGTTTCTGACCGTCCAGTTCTGCTGTATAGTGTATTACTATATCGCCTCCGCCGTATCCGGATTCAGATATTGCCTCTTTGACAGCCTGCTTCATTGTTGACAGCGGTGATACCACCTCGGCTTCACGCTTATTATCACCAAGAACTGCAAGGAACTCACCGTAATTTGCAGGGACAACTGTTCCGGTTGCCAATCTTGGTATCTCAGGGATGTTAAATCCTATGCTTTTTCCACGAATGTCGCTCGGAATAAGCTTCCAGTCAGGAACATCGAAGCTGACCTCATTCAGCCCACGAATAAGAGTGTTAACGCCATCAATCATCCAATTAATCGGTATTTTAACGAATTCCCACACTTTTTCAAACGCTGTTTTAATTTCATCTGCTACGCCTTTAAATGTATCTTTAAACCATTGTGCAGCCATTTTGAATGGCTTTTTTATTTCTTCCCAAACCCATTTAAAGAACTTTCCTAGCAGTTTAAATGGAGCTTTGATTTTTTCTACACACTTATTATAGAACTCTGTTATTCCCGGGAAAGTACTTTCTAATCCCTCTTGAAACGGTGTAGCAATATTATCGTCAAACCACGACTGAAAGTCTTTCATCGCATCAGCAATTCCATTTTTAATACCTTTTATGTAAGCCAATCCAAATTGCCAACCATTTTTATCAGCCTCATCATTAATGTATTCTTGGAAGTATCCTTTAGTTTCATCCATCCCTGTAGTAATGCCATCCCATATCTTTTCGCCAAGGCCTTTCAGTGCATCCATACATCCTCCTACTGCAGCTCCCATTAGCTCAAAAATTTTAGATAGTATTTTACTCCAGTCTATTCCTTCTAAGAATTCACATATTGAATCTACTAAATCTTTTGTTGTCTGTTCCCAATCGATTCCTTCAACAAGTTCAATCAAGAAATCCAATGTGGTCTTAAGTCCCTCACTTATAGTTTCTGATAATTCTTTTAGAATTCCTTTTAAATCAATGCCGTCTAGAAACTCAATAATGGAATCTGCTATCTGTTTTGCATCAAGATTTTTAAAGAATTCTTTTACCGATTTTAACAGACCTTTTATACCTTCTGATATTGTTTGTCCAATTTTCTTCCAGTCTATTTCATCAAACCAGCCATTAACAGCTGTTGATATTGCATATCCAAAAGTGGACCAATCAAACGTAGTAACAAATCCATACAAAAATCCAAATATAGCATTTATTTTACTTGCAAACGTTCGCCCAAGTAAATCCCAATCAATGCTATAAATCATACCATTAAGACTGTTAGCTATACCTGTACCAAGTGCGTCCCAATCAAAGGTCGTATTAAATGTATATAAAGCCGTTAATGCTGTATTTAGGCCCTCGCCAATAGTTTCGCCGAGTTTTTCCCAGTCAAGATTTCGTACAAATCCATTTAAAAAATTAGCAAAGTTTTTAATTGCCAGCTTTACTTTTTCCTGAATTGCCTTCCAGTCAATTTTATCAAAAAGTAAGTTAACCTTTTCAGCTAAAAGTTTTCCAAGTCCTTCCCAATCTCCGGATTTAACCAAATCTTTTATGTGATTCAAAGCTCTTTCAATTTTATTCTGAGCATCATTTGTGTCTACTTTTACTTCTGTGGTTACAGGTAGCTTAACACCTGAATTATTAGCAGTGCTTATCTTATCAAGAGACTTAGTATCTGATGTATTACTTGACAGTTTGTTAATTTTATCAAATGCTGCAAGCTGTCTTTCATTTGCTTTTGCAGTCTCTTTCGCACTGTCCGCCATATCACTGTAATTGTCAGCGGCAATTCCTGATTCATCTGAAATCTGTGATGTATCTTCTGCCAATGCTTTTGCAGCACTTCCACCTGAACCGCTGTCCATTTTTATACCGAATACATTAGCGATAGCTTGTGCCGCACGTCCGGCAACATCAATAAGACTTGATAAAATTCCGTTTAATTTCTGCAATACCGGCAGCATAGCACTCATAACCACAGAACCAACAGTGCTGCCAAGCTCTTTGAACTGCTCCTGCAATATTCTCGTCTGGTTTGCCCAGCTGTCCTGAGTCTTTGCAAAGTCTCCCTGGGCGAGTGCTGTCTGAGACATTACATAGTTATAACGCAGCTGTACTTTTTCAGCCTGCGTCATTTCAGATGTTGATTTAGAAATGCCCTGAGACAAAGCGTAAGCCTGCAAATTTGCGTCCGTCATTACAATGCCAAATTGCTTTAGGGTTTCCGTTTCCCCCGTGAAAATTGATTTCAGAGCTGTTGACGCTACATCTTGCGATACGTTATAGAATGATGCCATATCAGCTGACAAACCAGTTAACGAAATAGCCATGTCACTAGCATTATCCTGTGCAAGCCCCATTCCTGAAGCCATAGCCATAAAGGTTGAACCCGTCTGCTTTGCCGCAAGCTTAGATATACCAAACTGCTTAATGGAGTTGTTTGCGAACTCTTCCATTTTGTATGACATAGAGCCGAATGCTGTATCAA
>JBJFBR010000056.1:0-3557 GCA_051888545.1 Oscillospiraceae bacterium | reverse complement strand
AACCTGACAAAAAGAATTTCAGAAAGTGCGTAAAGAATCTTTTGAAGTTGGATAACTGTGAGATATTCAATTCTGCAGTATGTGATAAAGAACAGGTAAGCATATTCAGCGGAAATGCAGGACGGCAGGGACAGTTTTCGGACAAGGGAAATGCAGTATATTGCCGAAGTGTTGATTCTGTTCTGAGAGGAAGACCCTGTACTTATATAAAATATGATGTGGAGGGTGCTGAAAAGGCTGCAATTATGGGCAGCAAAAAAACTATAGAGAGTTTTAGCCCAAAGCTTTGTGTTGCTTTATATCACAGAGCATATGATATTATAGACCTACCTTTACAGATATTAAAAATAAATGCTGAATACAAAATATATATGCGGCAGTATAGATACTATCCTGCATGGGAGACGAATTTGTTTTGCATTTAGTGAAATTAACCAAAGTGTGATGTTACATGGCACGCTGTATTATCAATATAGTAGAATTCTTAATATTCATATTGACATTGTAGGAATTAAGTAGTATCATGTAATTACAGTAAAAAATTAATTGACAGGAAAGGAAGATTTCTATGGCAAATGTTTATAATAATATCTCTGAACTGGTTGGAAAGACTCCAATTATCAGAGTAAACAACTTAAGTAAAAAGCTTGGGGTTGAAGGCGTTGACATTCTTGCAAAGCTGGAGTATTTCAATCCGGCAGGAAGTGTGAAGGACAGAGTTGCAAAGAGCATGATCGAAGATGCTGAAAAGAAAGGAATTCTTAAACCGGGGGCTACAATCATAGAACCGACATCAGGCAACACAGGTATCGGTCTTGCGTCAATCGGCATTTCAAAAGGCTATAAGGTTATATTGACTATGCCTGAAACAATGAGTGTTGAAAGAAGAAATCTTTTGAAAGCATACGGTGCCGAAATTGTTCTTACAGACGGCTCTAAGGGTATGAAGGGTGCTATAGCCAAAGCAGATGAGCTGAATGAAGAAATCAAGGATTCGGTTATCCTGGGACAGTTTGTAAACCCGGCAAATCCTGCAGTTCATTTTGCAGCAACAGGCCCTGAAATCTGGGAAGATACTGACGGTAAGGTTGATTACTTTATTGCAGGTGTCGGTACAGGCGGAACTGTAACAGGTGTTGGTAAATATCTTAAATCAAAAAATCCTGATGTAAAGGTTATAGCTGTTGAACCTGAAACTTCACCCGTACTTTCCAAAGGTGTCGGCGGACCTCATAAAATTCAGGGTATCGGTGCAGGATTTGTACCCGATGTTCTGGATACAAAAGTATATGACGAAGTTTTGCCTGTATCAAACGAAGACGCTTTTGCAACCGGCAACGCTGTTGCAAAGACAGAGGGATTTCTTGTAGGTATTTCTTCCGGCGCAGCTTTGTATGCAGCATTGGAAATTGCAAAAAGACCTGAGGCTAAGGGCAAGACAATCGTAGCATTGCTTCCTGATACCGGAGAAAGATATCTTTCAACTGCTTTATATTCTGATTAATTTGAAATTTGCTATTGACAAAAGTAAAAAATGGTGTTAAACTAATTTTAAGTTAATATATTATCACGATGAGCAGGGAAGCTGTTTTTCGGATAACTTTTACAGAGAGTTAATGCCATTGGCTGAAAGCATTTTCAAGGTTAGAAAAATCAGATACCACCCTGTGAGTATGCCTAATAAGCATCGGTTTGTCACCGTTATATGACCTTTGAGATACACTTTTGTATGAATTTGGGTGGAACCACGATTATATCGTCCCATGAGGAATTATTCTTCATGGGACTTTTTGTTTTTGGAGATATATTATGAGAAAAGCTTTTTCGATTATATTTTGTATATTGGAATATATCGTTATGATTATTTCGGCATTCGTAACTTACAAGGCTTATATGGGAAATATACAATTTGATTTGGGAGTTCTGATAGTTGTACCGCTGATGATTATGTCCTATTGGTTTTCAACTTTTTTTCATCAGCTTGCCACGGTAAATGCTGATGACGGAACAACAAAAAATCTGGTTAATCCTGTATTGAAACGGATACTTTTGTGGGTATCAAATATTTTTACTGTGTTGATAATCCTGTCATGGGTGTATATTGCACTGTGGCAGCTTGATTATATTAAATTCCATTTGTAAAATCAAGGGGAGAATTTTATGAATGTTATAATTCTGATGTTTCAGTCTTTATTGACTTTTGTATCTGTGAACTTTTATGGTGCAATAAAACTATTCAATCTTAATGGATGGCTAAGTGTATTGCCTGTATTATGGTATCTGATATTTTTAATAAAACCGGTAAGAAAAACAAACAGCTATTCCTCAAGGTTATATATTTTAAAAAGTTCAACTCAGCTTTTAAAAGTGTTTATCATTACGTCAACAGCAAGTATATTTTTATTGGTATATTTCATATGGATTTCTGATGTCAGCGCAAAAGATATTATAATAAATAGTATTGTTGCAGTCATTGCTGAATTTATTTTGTTTTGGGACGGAACAATAAGACTTTACACTACGTCAGTGCAAATGGGCATTAAGTGGCGTGTTGTTGGATTGATATGTGGAATGATTCCGATTTTAAATATTTTTGTGCTTATAAAAACCATAAAAATCGCTGATGAAGAATACATGTTTGAGTGTGATAAATTTGAACTTGATAACAGCAGAGCCACCAGTGAGATTTGTAAAACCAAATATCCGTTGCTCTTGGTTCATGGAGTTTTTTTCAGGGATTTTAAATATCTCAATTATTGGGGAAGGATACCTAATGCATTAAAAACAAATGGGGCTGTCATATACTATGGCTCACAGCAGTCAGCGGCGTCAGTAGCAAGCTGTGCTCAGGAGCTTTGTGATAAAATCAAGGAAATAGTTGATGAAACAGGATGTGGAAAAGTAAATATCATTGCACATTCTAAAGGCGGACTTGATGCAAGATATGCTTTAAGCTGTCTTGGGGCAGATAAATATGTTGCTTCTTTAACAACAATAAATACTCCGCACAGAGGATGTCAGTTTGCAGATTACTTGTTGGATAAAGCATCGGATTCATTAAGAAACTCTGTTTCTTCAAAGTATAATTCTGCTCTGAAAGTTTTGGGAGATACAAATCCTGATTTTATTTCAGCAGTAACTGATCTGACAGCTAAAAACTGCAAAGAATTAAACAGCATTTGTCAAGATGCTCCTGATGTTTATTATCAAAGTGTTGGTTCAAAAGTAAACAAGGCTGTTAACGGAAAGTTTCCGCTTAACTTGTCTTATCATCTTGTGAAGTATTTTGACGGAGATAATGACGGACTTGTTTCAGTTGATTCGATGAAATGGGGAGAAAACTTTATATTTCTTGCGTCAAACGGTAAAAGAGGAATTTCTCATGGAGATGTTATCGATCTTAACCGTGAAAACATTAAAGGATTTGATGTAAGAGAATTCTATATTAATTTAGTCAGCGATCTGAAAAATAAAGGATTTTAAAATAATATTTTTAGGAGGAATAGAAATGATTAAACTGACATTAAAGGACGGCAGCATTCGTGAAATTGAAAATG
>JBJFBR010000055.1:0-3560 GCA_051888545.1 Oscillospiraceae bacterium | reverse complement strand
CCAATTTTAGTTTCTTTTCTTTCAAATTACATCCCTCTTTTCTTTTTATTAATATTATACTACATAAAATTATTTTTTACAAGTGATATAACGTATTATTACAAAACACATTAACAAAATTAAATAAGTAGCAAAATTTGTATTGACAATGTGCAGCATTTATTGTATAATGTATTAGTAAAAATAGGTATAGTATTTTTTTATTAATCAGTAAATATAAAATTATTGATATGTTGTTGGAGGAGTTAGAAATGGGTCATAAACTTATAAAAAAGTTATTTTCTGCTGTAACGTCAATAGTTATAGCTTCATCTGTATTAACAGCTGCTTTTAGTTTTACAGCAAGTGCTGCAGATTTAAGTGATTATACATATAAAGAATTATCAGATGGAACTATTGAAATTTCTAAATACATTGGTTCTGATAAAGCTATTGAAATTCCTGGTACTATTGACGGTAAAAAGGTTACAAGCATAGGATATTGGGCTTTTCAGCGTTCAACATTTGTAACGAGCATTAAACTGCCTGACACCATTAACTCAATTCAAGGAAGAGCTTTTGCAGGCACACAAATCAGTTCAATAGTTATTCCTGACGGAGTGGAAACTATCGGCAGATATGCTTTTTCATGCTGTTCATTGCTAGAAAATGTTTCACTGCCAAATAGTGTTACCAAAATAGAGCAAAATGCTTTTGAATATTGCGATAGTTTAAAATCATTTAAAATACCTGACAGCGTAACCAGTCTTGACGCAGGATTTACATTTAATTTTTGCAAATCACTTGAAACAATACAGTTTTCTAAAAATCTTAAAGAAATTCCACGTTGGACAATACGTAACAATCCAAGTCTTAAAACACTTATAATTCCAAAAAGCATAACCGATATGGATGACTATAATTTTTACCAAGTTCCAAATATAGCTGATATATACTATGAGGGATCAGAAAGTGATTGGAAAAATATAAGAATTGATGATGACGGCAACGATGAACTTAGTAATGCAAAAATCACATACAATTATAATATTCAAGATAATTCTTCTGTTATAGATAGTTCATCATCAGCAGATTCCTCAAGCAAGATTGATTCTTCATCTAAGGCAGACAGCTCATCAAAAACAGAGTCAAGCTCATCAAAGGTTGATTCCTCAAGCAAAGCTGAGTCTTCATCTAAGGCAGATAGTTCATCAAAGGTTGATTCCTCAAGCAAGGTAGAATCTTCAAGCAAGGTAGATTCATCATCAACAGCCGATGAGGTTATTTATCAGAACGGCAAGATTATGGCTCAGAAGGTTAAAAATCAGGATAAGTACAGAACATTTCTGATAGCTAAAACTTCAGAGCTCAACAGCCTTACAGAAGATGTTACATATGAAAGATACATCAACGGCAAACTGGTGCATACAGAACAGATATCAGACGCATATAAATACTATATGGTAGGAAGCAAAAAATATTCAGCGCCCAACGGTTCATATTATATGTTTGCATCAGTAACACCGGCAAAAAATACTGACCGTGTTGAAGATATATATACTTTGAAAACAGCCACAAAGATTATAAAATACGGCAGAGTAATTTTTGAGGGTACAGCTGTTTCGTCATCACAAGCTGACAGTTCATCAGCAGTTGAATCATCTTCACAGGTTGAAAGCTCATCAACTGCTGACTCATCAAGTAAGGCCGACAGCTCATCAAAGACAGATTCAAGCTCATCAGCAGAAACAGTAACTACAATATATGAAGGTTCAGATGAAATTTCATGGAACCAGATTACTATTACGGATATAACAACTGTTTCGAATGTGAAGGCCGGAGATGTAATCACGATTGAGTTGAGCGGTTCTTCAACGGATGTGAATCCGGAAATCCAGATTGCTAACTCAAATTGGCAGCATTTAGCATCAGGCAATACAGCTTGTGCTAACGGTAAAGCAACAATAACTCTGACAGCTGAAACTGCTCAGTATGTAAACAATGCTACAGGATATGTTATTATGGGCACACCGGGTTTGGTTTTAAATAAAATTTATCTGACTTCTAATTAATATACAATTCAGATTATTAAAGCGATACCTATTTGGTTATCGCTTTATTTTTTGTTATAATTTACATATATGTTTAAATAATATGTTATATTTATACAAAAATATAAATATACTATTGACATATAAATATTATAGTGATACTATAAAATAAAGATTTAATCTAATTTGTTTTATGGAGGTATGTAAAATGACATCAATAAAAAAATATATTGCAGAGTTTATTGGAACTTTAGTTCTTACTGCAATGGGTTGCGGAACAGCAATGCTGGTTGGCTGTAAAGCAGACCAGGGATGCGGTTATATTCTCACAGCTTTTGCTTTTGGTCTTTCCATTGTCGCAATGGCTTATTGTATTGGCAACATTTCAGGATGCCACATTAATCCGGCAGTATCACTTGCTTGTTTAGTCAGTGGAAAAATGAAAGTTACAGAATTCTTTGGCTATGTAATTTCTCAAATACTTGGTGCTTTGGCAGGTGCAGGAATTTTAGCTGCAATTTTTAATTTGGGAAATGTTGAAGACAAGACTGGAGGATATGGTTCAAACGGTCTTGCCGGTGTTAACGGCAGTATTGGAGCAGGACTTCTGGTAGAGATATTCCTTACATTTATATTTGTTTTGGTGATTCTCGGTGTAACATCTGAAAAATTCAATCATGGTTCATTTGGTGGTCTTATCATCGGTTTGTCATTAACTTTTGTACATATTCTTGGAATTGGTCTTACAGGTACATCTGTAAACCCAGCAAGAAGCATTGGTCCGGCTATAGTTGCAGCAATTAGCGGTAACACAGATCCTATAAAATCTTTGTGGATTTTTATTGTTGCGCCATTGATCGGCAGTATGCTGGCAGCTTTTGTATATAAATACCTTGAAGGCAATGAAAGCAAATAGATAATATAAAAACAGGCACTCGGTATATTCGGGTGCCTGTTTTGCTTGCATTTCTAAAAATAAGTGATATAATATAATTATGAATTGATTTTAGAAAGGTGTTAAATATGGAATTTAAGAAACTTCAACAAGAAATGATTACGGCAATGAAATCCAAGAACAAAGCTCGTAAAGATGTAATTTCAGGTCTTATAGCAGCAGTTAAGAAAGTTGCAATTGATAACGGCGTACGTGATAACATACCTGACGATATGGTAGATACTGTTATACTAAAAGAGTTGAAAACAGCACAGGAGCACTTTCAACTTGTCCCGATTCAAGAGAAGATTTAAGACAAGAATATGAATTCAATCTAAACGTTATAAAAGAATTTGCGCCTGAACAAATGGATGAAAATGAAATAAGAGAATTTATTGTTACGAACTTTTCTGATGTTGTTAAAACTAAAAATAAAGGCTTAATAATGAAATCTGTTATGTCAGAACTAAAAGGTAAAGCTGACGGCAAGCTTATTAATCAAGTCGTTGCGGATCTTTGCAAATAGAAAAAAGTCTCTCTTAATGAATTGACCCCAAAAAGTTAGACAAAGTTTTTAAGGAATAATTGTATAAAAC
>JBJFBR010000054.1:0-3621 GCA_051888545.1 Oscillospiraceae bacterium | reverse complement strand
GATATTATGTTTACGGGAGGCATAGCTATGATTTGCAGTTTTGCAGAGCTGAGAGAGAAGGAAGTTATAAATCTTTACACAGGGTTGAAAATAGGATATGTAGATGATCTGGAGTTCGATTCTGTTACAGGCGAGATTTTGTCACTTATAGTTTACGGCAGACCAAGAGCCTTGGGGCTTATGGGCAGAGATGAGGATATAATAATAAAATGCAGAGATATTCACTTGATCGGTGAAGATATTATTCTTGTAAAGCTCAATGATAGTGAAAAGTGCATAAAGAAGGAACGAATTAAAGTGGAAAATTTGTTAAGATGATGTTTGCATATCTATTGAAAAAAATGTGAAAATATGATATAATATTAAAGCAATTCGCACGGCTGTATTTTGCAGTGGTTCCCATATTGTAATGTATGGGTGAATGCAAGGCAATACGGCCGGAGGATACAAATTTATCTGTATTTGCAGGTAAAAATTTAAAAACCAAACAGGAGGTTACTACAATGGGAGTAGTATCAATGAAACAACTTCTTGAAGCAGGTGTACACTTTGGTCACCAGACAAGAAGATGGAACCCGAAAATGGCACCATACATTTTCACAGAAAGAAACGGAATTTACATCATCGACCTTCAGAAGACAGTAAAGAAGCTTGAAGAAGCTTATATGTTCATTCGTGACATTTCAGCTGAAGGCAAGGAAGTACTTTTTGTAGGTACTAAGAAGCAGGCAGGCGATTCCATTAAGGAAGAAGCTGTAAGAGCAGGCGCACACTATGTAAACGCCAGATGGCTCGGCGGTATGATGACTAACTTTAAGACAATTCAGCAGAGAATCAAGAGACTTGAGCAGCTCCACACAATGGAAGAAGACGGTACTTTTGAACTTCTCCCTAAAAAGGAAGTTACTAAGCTGGGTCTCGAAATTGAAAAGCTTGAAAAATTTATGGGCGGTATCAAGAACATGAAGGAACTTCCCGGAGCACTTTTTGTTGTTGACCCAAGAAAAGAAAAGATTGCAGTAGCAGAAGCTAAGAAGCTTGGTATTCCGGTTGTAGCTATTGTTGATACAAACTGTGATCCTGACGATGTTGACTATGTTATCCCCGGTAACGATGACGCTATCAGAGCAGTTAAGCTTATTGCAGGCTGCATGGCTAACGCTATTATCGAAGGCAAGCAGGGTGCTGATTCAACAGAAGAAGCTGCTGAAGAAGCTGAAACTGAAGAAACAGCTGAATAAATTCAGAATATTCTGGGCAGACAAAGCTATGTCTGCCCACATTTGAATAAAGTAAAATTGAGGAGGATAAACGATATGGGAAAAGTATCTGTACAACAAATAAAAGAACTTATGACAGCTACAGGTGTTGGTATGATGGATTGCAAGAGAGCACTTGTTGACGCTGACGGAGATATGGACAAGGCTATTGAAGCACTCAGAGAAAAGGGCCTTGCAACTCAGGCTAAGAAGAGCGGAAGAGCCGCTGCTGAAGGTATGGTTGCTGCTGTAGTTAAAGGCGATGTAGGCGTACTTGTTGAAGTAAACACAGAAACAGACTTTGCTGCAAACACAGATGCATTCAAGGACTTTGTTGCTGCTGTTGCAAATACAATTATTGAAAGCAATCCTGCAGATGTTGAAGCACTTAAGGCTGCTACAATCAGCGGAGGTACAACTACTGTTGACGCTGCTCTTACAGAGCTTGCCGGTATGAAGATCAGAGAAAACATTGTTATTCGTCGTTTTGTAAGACTTGAAGGCAAGCTTGCATCATATGTTCACAATGGCGGAAGCATCGGTGTTCTTGTTAAAATGGATACAGATCTTGACGCTGACAAGGTTGCAGTAATAGGTAAGGACGTTGCAATGCAGTCTGCTGCACTTAATCCTGAATATCTTTGCCGTGAACAGGTTCCTGCTGAAGTTCTTGACCACGAAAAGGAAATTATGCTTGCTCAGATGTCAGAAGATCCTAAAATGGCTAACAAGCCTGAACAGGTTAAGGTTAAGATCGTTGAAGGTAAAGTTGGTAAATACTACAAGGAAAATTGTCTTCTTGAACAGGCATTCGTTAAGGATGACAAGGTTTCAGTTCAGGGATATGTTGATGCTGAAGCTAAGAAGCTTGGCGGTACTATCAAGATAGCTGATGTTATACGTTTTGAGCGTGGCGAAGGCGTTGAAAAGAAGGAAGAAAACTTCGCTGATGAAATTGCTTCAATGATCAAGTAATTTTAAGATAGATTGAATCACAATACAAAAACCCGATGAGGACAGCTCATCGGGTTTATTTTATACTGTTTTCCGTTGTATAGACATTGGCAGATATTTAAAATTTTTGTCTTCCCGGAATAATTTCCAGCGGATAAAATCGTCAAATGCTATGCCTATGGCGGCAAGCACCAGCCATAGCATTGAATATATAATGCATATCTGTCCGTCAACATTTCCTGCCATATCCGAATAATCCCAGATGTTCATGCCAAGCATAACATTGAAAACCTCACCTGAAAAGAATTCAATGGCAGTAATGAAAAATGTTATGAGAAAAAGCTGAACAAAATAGTTTAATCCCTCACGCCTGCCGGTATTTGACTGATGAATAACGAGCATGGAAAAACCGCCGAGCAAGCCCATGGTAATATGGGTAAAGCCTCGTGCAAGTACTTCCAAACTTCCATATATTAACGCACCTAAGACAAATATGGTAAATAGTTTCAAAAAATTTCTGTGCAATGGATTCACTCCCAACATAAAAGCATAATCTTATACTTTTAATTTGCACAGAAATTTTAATTTTAATACTTGCAAATTTTTGAAATAAAATTAAAACTTAATCAAGGCTGAGATATTCTTTTTGCTCTTCTGTAAGTGTATCAATTTCTGCATTCCATGATTTCAGCTTACGTTTTGCAACCTCGGTGTCGATTTCTTCGGGAACATTTATTATCATATCGGTAAGCTTATTCTTGTTTTTTACAAGATATGCTGCTGAAAGTGCCTGGATTGCAAAGGACATATCCATAATTTCAGCTGGATGGCCGTCACCTGCAGCAAGATTGACAAGCCTGCCTTCTGCGATAACATAAAGCCAGTTACCGTTTTTCAGCTTATAGCCTTGTATATTGTTTCTTGCTTCCTTTGTTTCAACGGCAATTTCATTCAGTCCTGCAACGTCAACTTCACAATCAAAATGACCGGCATTGCACAGAATTGCACCATTTTTCATATTAACAAAAGATTTCTCGGTAATAACATCTTTGCAGCCTGTTACTGTAATGAAAAAATCCCCCACTTTTGCTGCTTCTTCCATTTTCATAACCTTAAAACCGTCCATAACGGCTTCCATAGCCTTTACAGGGTCTACCTCTGTAACAATTACAGATGCTCCAAGACCTTTCGCTCTCATTGCAACGCCTTTTCCGCACCAGCCATATCCTGCGACAACAACATTTTTTCCTGCTACTATAAGATTTGTTGTGCGGTTAATTCCGTCCCATACCGATTGACCGGTTCCATAACGGTTATCAAAGAAATGCTTGCATTTTGCGTCATTTACAAGCACCATTGGGAATTTCAGCTTTTTTGCCTTGTTCATAGCAATAAGACGTATGATTCC
>JBJFBR010000053.1:0-3666 GCA_051888545.1 Oscillospiraceae bacterium | reverse complement strand
TGCATCTTGCGGAGGTTGTCACTAATTAACAAAAATACGGATTAATAATTTAAATTGAAATTTGGTGGTGAGATGATGAAAAAAAGTACAACAGTAGTGGTAGCTATATTAACTCTTATAATGACGTTTATGGAAATGTCGGCTTTGCCAGCAGCGTTATTTTGTAATGTAAAAATTAAAGACATCAATCCGATTTACATTACTTTGATGTTGAATTTTTTATTTGCTTTTGCAATTTGTTGGATGTGCAAAAAGATTTTTATCAAAGATTGGTGGTTTGGTTTACAGTTTAATGGAATATTATCTGGATTAAAAAAACATGGATTACCTGCGGTGACTGCGACTGTCATAGTTACAATTGCTTTCTGTATTGGATTGACACCATTCGATAATAAACCAACAATATGGAGAGTTGTTGTTGAAGGCATTGTGTATTATATAGGTGTTGGTATTATGGAAGAACTATATTTGAGAGGGCTATTACAGAATATTATCGAAAAGTGGTTTGGCGAAAGGAAAAATGCAACGTTGTATGCGATTTTAATTGCTTCTGTATTATTTGGCGTAGGCCATATTTTTGGAGCAGTGGGACAGCCAATTGTAACAGTAATAGCTAAAACTGTTTGGGCAACTGCACTTGGTGTTTATTTTGGAGCAGTTTATGTTGTAAGTAAAAACTTGTGGGTTCCTATCATACTGCATTTAATTATAAATCTATGCGGTATTCCGTTTTGCTTTTCAACAAGTAATCAGTACCCAACAATAGCTTTGATAACTTGTCTTGTATCTTACGTTTTACTTGCAGTTTACGGTGTGTATATTATAAGAAAAAATAATAGTACGATCAAGACTTGAAAATTCTGATTTACAATATTAACTAATTCAAATCAATTAAAACGATAAGGAGTAAAATCAATGAGATATCAGGACGTTGATGTTTCAAAGCTTTCACCTATGATGAAACTTTATTTTGAGACGAAGAAAAAGTATAACAACCATATACTTTTCTATCGTCTTGGTGATTTTTATGAGATGTTCTTTGATGATGCAGTAACAGCGTCCCGTGAGCTTGAGCTTACACTTACAGGAAAAGACTGCGGTCTTGATGAGCGTGCGCCTATGTGCGGTGTGCCTTATCATGCTGCTGATATTTACATAAAAAAGCTGATTGATAAAGGATATAAGGTCGCAATATGTGAACAGATGGCTGATCCTTCCTCATGCAAGGGGCTTGTACCAAGAGAGGTTATTCGTGTCGTTACTCCCGGTACTCTTATTGAAAATGAGATGCTGGATGAAACATCCAATAACTATATCGCATCTTTTTATGTAAAATCAAAAGAAAGCGCTTTGTGCCTTGCAGATATTTCCACAGGAGAAGTACATCTGTTTGAATTTTCAGGAAAAGATATGTCAACCAATGCTATTAATGAGCTTTCAAGATTTTCTCCTGTTGAAATACTGATTAATGATGGATTTCTTTCAAAAAAAGATATCGGTGAATTTATCAGAACAAAACTGAAATCTTCAGTTCAGCTTTTGGATGACTGTGATTTTTCACCGGCATTGCATACTGATGAAGTTTTAGCACAGTTTTCTGTCAATAGTCTGGAATCTCTTGAAATTGACGATAAATCATTATCAGCATTTTCTGTATGTGGTTTGTTTGCATATATTCATGAAACACAAAAAGCTTTGGTAGGAAGATTTTCTAAAATTACAAAACATGAATCTGACCCTAATATGACCATAGGATTTACTGCCAGAAGAAATCTTGAGCTTACTGAAACTTTAAGAAATAAAGAAAGAAAAGGCTCTCTTATTTGGGTTTTGGATCATACAAAAACGTCAATGGGTAAAAGAATGTTAAAATCGTATCTTGAGCAGCCCTTGACTAATCCTGCCAAGATTATTGACAGACTGAATGCTGTTGAACAAATGGTAAAAGATCCTGTTGATATGGGTGAGCTTAAAGAAGCTCTATCCGGAGTATATGATCTTGAACGTCTTATGACAAGGGTTATGTATAAGACGGCAAATCCAAGAGATCTTAAGTCTTTGTCTCTGACTGCTTTAAAACTTCCTCAAATTAAAGCTTTGCTCGGTAAATTTGATGCCAGACTTCTTGTTAAATTAAATAGTAAGATTTCAACTTTAGACGCTATTTCTAATTTGATTGAAAACTCCATAGTAGATGAGCCGCCTGTGAACCTCAAAGACGGAGGTATAATCAAAGAGGGCTTTAATGAACAGCTTGATGAGCTAAGGAATATTATATCAGGCGGCAGAGGTATTATTGATGATATTGAAAAACGTGAACGTGAAGCCACTGGCATAAAAAATCTGAAAATAGGCTACAATAAAGTCTTTGGATATTATATCGAGGTTACTAAGTCATACTACGATTTGGTGCCTGACAGCTATATCAGAAAACAGACTCTGACAAACTGTGAAAGGTTTATAACAGATGAATTAAAAGTCGCTGAAAATACAATTCTTGGTGCAAGAGAAAAAATAACCCGGCTTGAAGCTGATATATTTAATGAGCTGCGTGATTTTGTCGCTACACAGCTTAAAATTGTTCAGGAAACAGCATCAGCTGTAGCAGAAATTGATGTGCTTTGTTCATTTGCTGTAACAGCAGTAAATAATAATTATACAAAACCGGAAATTGCCATTGACGGAATTATAGATATTAAAAACGGTCGTCATCCTGTTGTTGAGCTTATGCAAAAGGATGAAATGTTTGTGCCTAATGATACGTATCTTGATTTGACAAGCAATCGTATGGCTATTATCACAGGGCCGAATATGTCCGGTAAATCAACATATATGCGGCAAGTAGCACTTATCACACTAATGGCTCAGATAGGAAGTTTTGTACCTGCAGATTACGCAAAAATATCTGTTGTGGATCAGATTTTCACAAGAATAGGTGCATCTGATGATTTAACAGCAGGTCAGTCCACTTTTATGGTAGAAATGAGTGAAGTTGCCGATATCGTTAAGCATGCAACTAAAAACAGCCTTGTTATTTTGGATGAAGTAGGAAGAGGTACTTCAACCTTTGACGGTATATCTATTGCAAAAGCAGTTTCAGAATATATTATCAAGTCTAAGTCGTTGGGATGCAAAACATTGTTTGCTACACACTATCATGAGCTTATTGGTCTTGAAAATGAGCTTCCTGGCGTAAGAAACTATTCAGTAGCTGTAAAACAAAGCGGAGACACCATAAAATTTCTGAGAAAGATAGTTCCCGGCGGAGTAGATGAAAGCTACGGTATTGAGGTTGCAAAGCTTGCAGGGCTTCCCAATAAAATAATTTCCAGAGCGAAAGAAATTCTGGAAGAACTTGAAATTGAAAATAAGAAAGCTAAGCTTGCTGCTGAAAATAAAACCGGTAATCAGGTTACTTTTGAAAATATGAATAACCGTTTTGTTATTGACAAACTTAGAAAAATCAATCTTGATGAAATGACAGACGATGAGCTGCGTCAGTTTGTTTCTGAATTATTAAGATTTGCAAAATAATATAATTCATTGTAATGTTTACAGAGGAGAGCGTAATGTCAAAGATTAATGTCTTGAGTAAAGAAATCTCAGAATTAATTGCAGCGGGTGAGGTTATTGACAGACCTGCTTCTATAATAAAAGAGCTTCTTG
>JBJFBR010000052.1:2325-3687 GCA_051888545.1 Oscillospiraceae bacterium | reverse complement strand
TTTTTATTATTCGCTTGTCTTCATATCTTTATTTCTATGTTTCAAAAGCTTTTGTCTTTTATGTTCATGTATTCCCATAACAATCTTTTCACAAAGGTCAACTATCTTTTTCATAACCGGTCTGAAAATATAATAGAATTCACCTACATATGTAACAACTTCGCCGTTAAAGCCTTTCTTAAATTTATAAACACCATAGTTGGGATTTGTTTCGTCATTATAGAACGGAATACCCTGAAAATCATATATATAGTTATTATTTTCCAATGCCCAGTTGATCATTGTCCACTGCATAAGATAATTCGGATATGTATTTCTATGCTGATTTGAAGATGCACCATATACATAACAAGTCTTTCCTGCATACTGAGTTGTAATTGCACCGGAAACAGGAATTTTCTTATCTGTTCCTTCTTCTGTAAGGTAGCACATAAACAGGCGGCAATGCTCCGGTCCCAGTCCGTTAAGCATATTCACAAAATACTCTTTGGAACGTATGGAAAAGCCGTCACGTATACCTGTTGCCTGCATCATCGGATAGAAATCGTCCAGAGCCTCAGTACCATGAGCCTCACACACAACTCCTTTTCTGCCTGCCTTACGAATTCTGTTTCTCCAGTCAGACTTAAAAGTCATCATTTCTTCATCAGGAGTTCTGCCCTGAATATCTCTGAGCATATAATTATTTCTTGCCTGTATAGTTGAAAGCTCAGGTGCGTTATCAATATGTGTAAAGCCCAGACTGCGAATCATTTCAGTGATTTCTGTTTCCTTTTCTTCATAGCAAGGATCCCACATAAACTGATAGCTCTTATACTTTTTCGCAAGGACCTTTATGCCTTCCAGAAGGTCGCTCATCACCTCTTTATCAGACCAATCGCACACAGGACCATGAGGTGCATAAAGAAATGTACAGCCAAAAATCGGAATCTTTTTAATAATTACCAGACAAGTTCCTCTGATTTTTCCGTTCTCATCACGGGAAATTACAGCATCCCAATCCCAGCCAACTTTTACTTTTGGCCATTTAAGTGACTGCATAAAATTTCCGTAACGGCTATTTTTTGCGAAGTCTTCATATTCTTCAAGCAATGCTTTATCCGATTTATTTATTATTTCCATGATATAAAATCTATCCTTTCATCATTATTCCCTAATTTATTTTAACATATATTATGGCAAAAATCAATACATTTGAACAACTATATAAGCACGCAAAAAGCACAAAGGACTAATGCCCCTTGTGCTTCTCATGGTGCCGCTGGCCGGACTTGAACCGGCACGGATTTTACTCCGAGGGATTTTAAGTCCCTTGTGTCTGCCTATTCCACCACAGCGGCATAATTTTACTATAATATTATA
>JBJFBR010000052.1:0-2225 GCA_051888545.1 Oscillospiraceae bacterium | reverse complement strand
GCTGCCTTTACAAGCTGCCAAAGCTCTTTATCCTCATCGGTTTTGAAAAACAAAGGCTTATACTCCTCCTGCAAATCTTCGGGTAGATAAGAAAGCAGCTGATTCTGTGCATTTTCCTCTATTTCATCATATGCGGATTTAATATCCCGATTATAATACTTAACCGGTGTAGGCAAATCACCGGTTATAATCTCTGTGGTATCGTGAAACATCGCAAGCAAAGCACAGCGCTCAACATTAACATTACCCCCAAAGCGTTTATTCCGTATAACTGCCAGAGCATGGGCGATAAAAGCCGTTTCAAGAGAATGTTCGCTGATATTTTCGGTAATGGTATTTCTCATCAATGCCCAGCGATTTATATACTTCATTCGAGAAATTACCGCAAAAAATTTACTTTCCATACTTTTCTCCCATACAAACAAAGGCGAACTTACCCGTCCGCCCTTATATTTTTTATATTTTATTATACCTGAACGATGCTGAGGAGCACACCTGCTGCAACTGCAGAACCGATAACTCCGGCTACATTTGGTCCCATAGCGTGCATAAGCAGATAGTTAGTAGGAACTTCTTCCTGACCTACCTTTTGTGCTACACGGGCTGCCATTGGTACAGCGGAAACACCTGCTGAACCAATCAGAGGATTTACCTTACCCTTTGTGCATACATACATAAGCTTTCCGAGAAGTACACCGCAGGCTGTACCAACACCGAATGCGATAACTCCCAGGATAATAACTTTACCGAATGCAAGAGTTATAATCTTATCTGCTCTTGTTGTTGCTCCAACAGAAACACCGAGGAATATAGTAATAATATTCATAAGCTCATTCTGAGCTGTTTTTGCGATACGGTCACAGCATCCGCTTTCCTTAAGAAGGTTACCGAACATAAGCATACCAACAAGTGGTGCTGCTGATGGAATCATTAGAGAAATTACAACAGTTACGAGAATTGGGAATATAAGCTTTTCGACCTTTGAAACTGATCTGAGCTGTCCCATAACAACTGAACGCTCTTTCTTTGTGGTAAGTGCCCTCATAATAGGCGGCTGAATAATCGGAACCAATGCCATATAGGTATACGCTGCAAGGGCTATGGTTCCTACACCGATATCATCCGTCTTGGACAACAGTTTCGATGAAACATAAATAGCTGTAGGTCCGTCTGCACCGCCGATAATAGCGATTGATGCACACTCAGATGCACTCATGCCAAGCAATGCTGCACCGATAAATGTCAGGAAGATACCGCCCTGTGCTGCTGCACCGAGCAAAAAGCTCTTTGGATTGGCAATAAGCGGACCAAAGTCAGTCATTGCACCAATTCCAAGGAATATAAGCGGTGGATATATTTGCAGCTTGACGCCCATATACAGTATATCCAGAAGCCCTCCATGCTGCAGTATATTTCCGTAATTTATGTAGTGATCATTTATCGCACCGCCTGCTTCTTTCACCGTTTGATAATCCCAGAATTCAGGATGATAAAGTCCTGAGCCGGGCAGGTTTGTCAAAAGCATACCAAATGAAATAGGAAGCAAAAGCAATGGTTCAAATCCCTTTGATATAGCAAGATACATAAACAAGAATGAAATAAGAATCATTATAATATTCTTCCATCCGCCGTCAACCATAAATCCGGCAAATCCCGAACTTCTTGCCAGGTCAACCAGAGTATCAAGAAAGCTGCTTATAATACTCATTTAATTAACACGTTCCTTTCATATTGCAGTATAATAATATATATTAAGATATATTTATCAGAATGGTCTTGTATTTTCAGCAATACCTGCACTTGCCCATGGAGATCTGCTCGGCTTTGCATTCTTTACACTTTTCAGTTTCAGCTGTTTGCCGGACTTTGAACCCATCGCAGCCACTGCCGCAGCTATTACCGCTACTATTTCTTCCTCAATTCCGTCTTCAACTTCTATCTCCGGTTTTACTTCTGCCGAAGGCATTGCAGCCTCTGCTTTTGCAGCAGCCTCCTGTGCCGCTTTTTTAGCTCTTGCATCCTTTTTGTTATTTATAGCCTTAAAAATTGCGCCGTAAAGAGTTACAAAAAGTATAAGCAAAATAAGCCCTATAAACACTACTACCAGACCTGTAATTACAACAGATGATACTGTACCGGCAGACAGATTTCTTTCGCTGCCTTTAATTAAAAGCTGTGCTGAGTTAAGCAACAAATCACTCATTGTATTATTCCTCCTTCTTAAA
>JBJFBR010000051.1:0-3690 GCA_051888545.1 Oscillospiraceae bacterium | reverse complement strand
TTATTCCTACGGTTGAGCCTGAAGGAATATCAATATTAATATTGTCAAGGCAATGCCTGTCGGTCTTTTTAGCATAGTCAAACACAACATTCTTAAAGCTGATACTGCCGTCCCTGACCTTAGTTACAGGATTCTCACCATTGACAATATCACTTTCTTCATCAAGAATTTCGCAGACTCTTTCAACAGATGCTCTTGATATCACAATCATAACCAATATCATTGAAACCATCATAAGACTCATAAGGATCTGCATTGTATATGTAATAAGGCTCATAAGCTCGCCTGTTGTCATGGTTGATGTAACTATAAGCTTTGCGGCAAACCACGAAATCAGAAGCATACAGCCGAACATACAAAACTGCATTAACGGATTGTTAAGTGCCATAAGTTTTTCAGCTTTTGAAAAGTCCTTATATATATCCTCTGATGTTTCTTCAAACTTATCTATTTCATGGTCTTCTCTTACATAGGATTTTACTACTCTGATTCCGCGAAGATTTTCCTGAACGACATTATTAAGCTTATCATATTTCTTGAACACTCTTTCAAAAATAGGATGAGCATGAGTTATTACATAGGCAAGTCCGCCGCCCAGAATAATTATTGCTGCAACAAATATAAGTGAAAGTCTGGCATTTACCATAAATGCCATAACTACTGAGAAAATAAGCATTATAGGTGCTCTGAAAGCAATTCTTATGCACATCTGAAAAGCGTTCTGAATATTGGTAACATCGGTTGTAAGTCTTGTTACAATACTTGCCGTTGAGAACTTATCTATATTTGAAAAGCTGTATTTCTGCACCTTATAATACATATCGTGTCTCAGATTCTTTGCAAAACCTGCTGACGCATATGCTGCATATTTTCCAGCCAATGCACCAAATGTAAGTGAAAGCACACAACATACCAGCAGTATAAGTCCGAATTTCACAATATTGCCCATATCGCCCTTATTTATTCCCTCATCAATCAGGAAAGCCATTAAGAATGGAATAATAACTTCCATTACAACCTCCAATGATACGAAAATAGGTGAAAGCAGTGTTTCTTTTTTATACTCTCTTACACTCTTCAACAATTTTTTAACCATTAAGATTAATCTCCTTTCTTCATAATTAGTCATTCATAAAATTACTGTAGATTTTTTTCAGTATTCTGCAAAGCTCTTTTCTTTCCTCAACGGTTATGCCATTAAGTTTTTTTTCTTCTACCTCTTTGCATTTTTGTGTTATGCGATTATTATGCTCTCTGCCCTTATCGGTGAGATAAACCTTTACCTGACGCATATCGTCCTTATTGATTACACGTTTTACAAAACCGTCATTCTCCATTTTGCCAAGGGTTACAGAAACCGTCGGTGCTGTAAGATTTGTAAGCCGAACCAGCTCATACTGGCTTATTCCGTCATTATGGGACAGGAAAAACAGCATACGCCTATATCCTCTTGATATGTTCAGCCTGTCAACTTCGTGTGCCACAGTCATATCAAAAAGCTTGGATACATCATTGATAAACATAAACGGTGAAAGGTCTTCCTCATTAAGAATTTTCAGCCAATGCTCTTTCAAAAACGGATTGCGTTTTTCATCATCCTTGCGCAAAAAATACACCTGCCTTTCAAAAAAACTAAAATTAATTAGTTTCCTAATTAATTTTACAACTAACTAACTGATTTGTCAAGACCTTTTCATAAAAAATATTGTGATTATGCTAAAAAACCTGCAAATAGTTTTGTGCAAAAAAACAAAAGGACGGATCAACCGTCCCTTGCATTAAAATCTGAAATCACGCTTGCCGTTTTCAATATTCACAAGATTTTCTTTAACTATATTTCTGACCTTTTCTTTTGGTATTGTTTCAAGCTCTTTCTGAATAAGCTGTTCGCCTATTCTTCTGGTGTCATCACTGGCATAGTCCATAAGGAACTCTTTCAAAGTCATTAGTGCATTCGGCAGACAGCAATTCTGAATCTGCCCTGTCTTGCAAAGAGACATAAATCTGTCACCGGTTCTGCCTTCACGATAGCAGGCTGTACAGAATGACGGAACATAGCCAAGTTTCATAAGCCAATTTACAACTTCGTCCAAAGAACGCTGGTCAGAAACGTCAAACTGTTCGGTATCGTGTGGTCTTTCTTCGGGTGTATATCCTGAATATCCGCCTACTGATGTTCTTGACGCTCCTGAAATCTGTGAAACGCCCAGGCCTATAACCTTTTCACGGCAGCTTTGGCTTTCTCTTGTGGAAATTATCATTCCTGTGTATGGAACCGCTATTCTTATGCATGCAACAATCTTTGCAAAGATATCATCATCAATACCGTTATCAAAAACCGACGGGTCAATGTCCGCTGCACGCTTGATTCTCGGAACTGAAATTGTATGAGGTCCGACGCCGTGAACAGCTTCAAGATGCTCAGCGTGCATCAAAAGTCCTGCAAATTCATATTTATACATTTCCAGTCCGAAAAGCACTCCCAGGCCTACATCGTCAATTCCGCCTTCCATTGCCCTGTCCATAGCCTCAGTATGATAGTCATAGTTATGCTTTGGTCCTGCCGGATGAAGCTTTTCATAGCTTTCTTTATGATATGTTTCCTGGAAGAGAATATATGTACCAATGCCTGCTTCCTTGAGCTTGCGATAGTTTTCAACTGTAGTTGCCGCAATATTCACATTTACTCGTCTTATTGCACCGTTTTTATGCTTAATGGAATATATGGTATTGATACATTCAAGTATATACTCGATTGGGTTATTTACAGGATCTTCTCCTGCCTCAATGGCAAGCCTTTTATGTCCCATGTCCTGCAAAGCTATAACTTCTTTTTTCAGTTCTTCCTGAGTAAGCTTTTTTCTCGGGATATCTTTGTTCTGATAATGATAAGGACAGTATACACATTTATTTACACAGTAATTGGAAAGATAAAGGGGAGCAAACATAACAATACGATTGCCGTAAAAAGCCTCTTTGATCTCCTTTGCCAAATCATACATTTTTTCAACCAGGTCAGGGATTTCACAAGCCAAAAGCACGCTTGCCTCACGATGAGAAAGTCCGGCGCAATGGGTTGTTCCGTCAGGCTTATGAACAGGCTTTGCCTTTTCAAGTATCTGTTCAATAAGTTCACGATTATTCTTGTTCTTTTCGGCATATTCAAGAGTTTCTCTTATTTCTTCATCATTGATAAACTCTTCTGCCTTTAATGACTTTGGATTATAAACAGCCATATTTATTTACCTCTTTCTTTATTTATTACAGCACAGTCGCCTCTGCTGACAACTACATTATATCCTACCGATTTTATTCTTCTTTCCATACATGACCGGCACTGTGCCGATTCATCTCCCGTACAAATCTTATTATCATAAAGCATATATTTCTTTCTGACAGCAGTTGGGGACAAGTTAGGCATAACCACATTTGCGCCTGCTAAAACCCCCTTTTCCCGACCGTTTGGATTAATTGTTCCGAGAGCTGTTGTGGAGGGTATCAAAGCATTGGGAAGTGTAAGTCGTATAAGTCCGATCATAAGCAAAGTCTGCTCCATTGTACCGCTTTTAAAGCCTGCAAAAGGAGTTTCCTTATGGGTAATAAAAGGACCTATACCAACCATTTGCGGTTCAAGCTCTTTAATGAAAAGCATATCTTCCGCAAGATTTTCCGCAGTCTGATACGGAGAAC
>JBJFBR010000050.1:0-3724 GCA_051888545.1 Oscillospiraceae bacterium | reverse complement strand
GCAAAGCTCCTTAACTGCATTTTCTATAACACTTACGTCAATTTCTCTCATTGTTTACCTCACAACCTAACAACCAACATTATTTAATTCTATCACCGCTTATAAACACAGCTTTCGGCTCGCTCATAACTTCAAAAGGATAATCGCTGAACAGAACAAAATCTGCATCTTTTCCAACCTCAACTGAACCTACTCTGTCAGCAATGCCTGCTATTTCAGCTGCATTTATTGTCACCGTTTCGGCTGCTCGGTCCTTATCCAACCCGTTTTTTACTGCAATTCCAACGCTTATGGGCAGATACTGTATGGGAACTTCCGAATGGTCGGTGCATATTGCGATTTTTACTCCTGTATTGGCTAAAATTCCGGCATTTCGGGGTGTAACATTTGCCATTTCAGGCTTGCATGGATCTGTTATGATCGGTCCGATAATTGCTGAGGCTTTTTCTTCTTTCAGTTCATCGGCAATCAGATGACCGTCTGTACAGTGAACGAGAGTATAATCAAGCTCAAACTCCTTTGCAATTCGTATGGCCGTGAAAATATCATCTGCCCTGTGGCAATGAAAATGTGCCTTTACTTTCCTCTCAAGCAGCGGGATAAGTGCCTCGCTCTTTAAATCAAAATCAGGGTAATCATCTTCATTTTCCTCCGCCTTGCGTTTATCTTCCATATATCTTTTCGCTTTGTAAAGAGACTCACGGATAATTCCTGCAATCGCCATTCGTGTGCATGGTGATTCATCACGGTTCATATAAGTCATCTTAGGGTTTTCCCCCATAGAAAACTTCATTCCCACAGTTCTTATGAGCATTTTGTCCACACGCTTGCCTGCGGTTTTTATTGCCGCAATATCCCCTGCAACGGGATTCATTGAACCGGGGGAAACCACCGCTGTGGTTATACCTGCCTGCAAAGCCTCCTTAAAGCTGGTATCCATTGGGTTTATACCGTCAGCAATTCTCAGCTGTGAGGCATTTGTATCCGATTCTTCGTTAAAATCTTCGCTCTCAATTCCCACACCGTTTGTAGTAAGTCCAAGATGAGTATGAGCATCAATAAATCCCGGATACAAGTCATATCCTTTGCCGTCATAGTCCTTGCCCGAAACAATGGGAGGATTTCTTTCTCCGATTCTGGTTATAACGCCATTTTCAAAAGATACATAACCGTTTTCTATGATTTCACGCTCAGCGTTCATTGTATGAATTTTTACATTGTATATTGTCATAAGATTTATCTATCCTTTGTTTTGATTAATGTATGATGATGTTATCCTATAAACTTCATAAACCACCCATAGAAGCCATGAATATCCTGAGAAATCTCATAATAATTACAGGGCATCAACCGTTCTGCAACTTTGCAAGATATCCCTTGTCGGGCTGTCGAGGACGTCAGCCCCTACAGATTCGTTAACATAGAAACATAAAACCATTGCTATGTTATCGCCGTCAAACAAAACTCCTTATTGCAGATGAGTCGTAAAGAGGCGCAATGGTGCAGGGGCACGCGCCTGCCGCCGTCTGCATTAAGACCCTGTTGAACCGAATCCGCCGGCTCCTCTTATAGTATCCGAAAGTTCAGTAACTTCTTCAACCTCAGGGGTATATATTGGTGTGAATACAAGCTGGGCAATTCTATCGCCTGTTTTTATTTCATAATCTTCATTGCTTGAATTTTTCAGTGCAACGATTATTTCTCCACGATAATCCCAGTCTACAACGCCAACACAGTTTGCCGGTGCAAGACCGAACTTTGTTGCCATTGAGCTTCTTGCATATATAAGCAGTACAGCGTTTCTTTCCCCCTCCAGTTCAACGGAAATACCCGTATGAACCTTTGTGGTCACGCCTTTTTTTGCCACAATATTTTCACCGCTGCAAAGATCATAGCCTGCACTGTATTCAGTCTGCCTCTGCGGTATTGTGGCATTTTCATTAAGCTTTTTTATAAGCAGTTTCATTTTTATCACCTTTTTCTTTTTTCATATATCAATATCCCCAAGTCAGCAGCTTCCATGAGCCGTCTTTTTCTCTTGCAAGATACCATTCCCAATAATCATATTTTTCATCAGCCTCAAGACCTTCTCCTTCTTCTGATGAATAAAAGCTGGATTCAAAAACAATGCATTGAGCAAAATCTTCAGAACTGTCCAGCTCTTTGACATAGCTTAACTGTTCTTTACAGTAATCATCACCCATGTATTTCAATGAATACAGAGTACAGCCTTCAAAGTCTTTCTTAAACTTATCCATTACCACCTCTGCAGCCGATTCCATATCGTCTTTTGAATAGACCTTTGAATTTCCGTAATCAATGGTTACATTGCTTACATCTCCGGCGTTGCCTTTTCCGCAGCTGCACAAAAGCACCGCTGTCAGCATTGCGAATACAACAAGTATTGCTCTTTTCATATTAAATCACTCCCCTGTAATATAAACCTCTTGTCAGCTTATTAAGTTTTGACTTGTCACCGTTTTTGTATGCCGATATTATATTTTTTACCTCGTCAGCCGATTCATCATAAAAATCAAGCATAACAAAATCTACATTAAAATCCTGCAATTTATCTGCAAGATACAATACCTCAGAATTCAGAATTTCCACATAGCCTTGATTTTTACTGCACTTGACAGGAAACTCTCTTCCAGTTCTGTCATATAACCGCTTTTTGCAATTTTCACAGCCAACGGATTTTTTTACAGCACAATTTACTGTAAGCATAAGCGGAAGCCTGCCATAAGCATATATTCCTACAGGCAGGACATTGCTCAAATGATTTATCTGCACAGCCTTTAATTCCGGCGAGCAGACTGCATCGGCAGCACCAAGTTTTTTCAACTGCTCCAATGCAATAGAGTTGGCTGTATTAAACCGAAAATCTGTATGAATTATAAGTCCCGGTTCTTCTGCCATAGAAATATGTGCCAGATTCTCACATAATATGTGCTTAAATCCAAGCTCTGCGGCAGATTTCAGCAGTTCATAATCTCTGCGTTCATTAAATGTAAAGCAAGGCATTTTAAGTGCAAGCTTGTCCGTTTGCAAGCCTTTTCTAACTGCATTTTCAGCCTGCTGCAAAGGTATTGCAGCAAATTCTATAGAATCAAAGTCAATATTTTCAAGCTGACTTAACCTTGAAACAGAAATTCTTATTTTTGCTGTTTTTTGAACTCTTTTCTCAAAATGCAGGTTCATATTATTTTCAAAAGCAACAGGCTCTCCGAAATACTCAGCACGCTTGTCATCAAGAGCATTGCAAAGCTCTCGTCTCAGGGAATTAAGCTGCGATGCAGGAGTCATCAGTCCTTCATCAATATCCGCTTCAAAGCTATTCATAGTATATATTGTATCTCCCAGCTTTGAGAACTGCTTTTCTGCCGATTTTTCATCAATCGGTCGGTTGATTGCTTTCTGAGGCACTTCACCCATTACTGAAACTTCGATTCCGTTTTCATCTGACGCCGTAACTTTAACAGGCTTTTCTGCCTTTATTCCGCATTTTACATCAATTCCCGAACGCTTATACTCATGGCGATAAAGCTCATGGAGCTTCGGAAAAGCCGCGTGAGCCGAAAGCACATCTTCTTTTGTTCTTGTACCAAACATTCCGCTGCCGGTATTGCCTTTTATATATCCGTCAGAGAAACCGCTCCGTGAAAAAACATTTTCCAGAATTGATACATCTGTCTGCCGGTTATTCAACGCTTTTTTATAGTTG
>JBJFBR010000049.1:0-3729 GCA_051888545.1 Oscillospiraceae bacterium | reverse complement strand
TTCCAAGACTATTAGAAATGCTCCTAGTGCCTTTGTTGAAACCTTTGGTATCTATCCTTGTATCAAAGTTTAAACTTCCGTCTACTGCCATTTGACTATCACCTGCCTTTCTCTGATAGCCTTTTTTAGCTTAAACCTATTAATTGATTTATAAATTCCTCGTCTTCTTTTTCCTCAGCTATTTGCTGAGCTGATTTCTTTTCCTTCAGAGTGATGAGATTTTTATGTAAGTTATAAAACTCTCGCTCCCACTTCTCAAGTGGCTTGCCTTTGTTAAGCTTTGAGCGAATTGATATAACTTCCGAGAACAACCCCTCACCGATTTCATTGAACAGTCCTAAAAATACCCACCAGTACAGATATGCTACGCTTCGTACTTCATATCCTGCAACCTTGCTTACAGCAGGGAATATAATGCTCTCGTCCTGCTCCCAGTCAATCGTTTTGGCTTGCTGAACATTCTCTTGGGGAATATTTCCGCCGCCAACAAACCAGTAGGCTTTGTCAATAGCCTCCTGGATATCCTCTTGTGGAATGCTGTCAAAATCTTCATACAGGCATTTTAAACACACATAGCATTTTTCTCTGTCCGTTAAATCGGGATCATTAAATGCCTGATAGATGTTCAGAATAACTCTGTAGTCACTTCTTATTTCATACTGCTTTCCGCCGATTTCAAGGCTTGTTGGTAACTTTCCAATCATTTGCTCTGCCTCAGCATTTCAGACAACATGGCATCTTTCTGTTCCTGTGTAAGGTTAGAAATATCAACAGACGGCTGTGGATTCATTCCTGCAATGGGCGGTGCAGACTGTTCAATTACAGGCTGAATATATTTATCTGTTTTATCCTTTATTCTGTATTCATTTGCAAAGTCCTTTTCAATAATAGGAATAAGTGCTTCAATGAAATTTTCAATCAGCATTTTACCGTTGACTGCAATAGATAAGCAGTTCTTATTTCCAAAAGCTTTAGAGCATACATCGCTGTCAAGAGCTTTATTAATAATCTCTCTTGCCTTTTTATCTGCGTTTGTCAAAATGCTTTCATCGCGATTTTCTACTTTTGAAAGTTCCTTCTGATAATCTGCAATTTCTTTCATTGCATTTTTCATTCTATCAATCAAACCAATATCAGACATATCAATCTTAATCGTGTTGTTATCGTCTCCGTTAATGGCATATTCTTTGTAATTACCAATTTCAAAATTAATAGACTGCATTAATTTCACTCCTTAAAAAATTAAGGGCGGATATACCGCCCTATGTTATTCAATTTCAGTAAATTCAAATAATCCGCTGTCAGCAATATTACTACTAACAGCGGAAACTACTCCTCCGAGCTTGCTGTAAATGTAGGAACTCCGTTTGCAAAGGTTACTGTGCCTTTAACTCTGTTTCCGGCAAATTTGATATTGTACGGAATATTAACGCCACCCTGCGGACCGCCGTATGACTGAGGCTTAACAATAACATCTTCTGTCCATGCATCATATGCACCGGTTGTCTTGTCAACAAGGACCTCAAGACAAGTAGTCTTGCAGTCGTCGCCTGTCAGTCTGTTCATTGCAATATCTTTCAGCTTATCGTATACTGCGTCACCTGGGTTTGCATAATATGTGCCAATGTCCAGCTCAGGCTCATATCCGTTGTCTGCAACATTGGTCTCGTCAAGAATATTTTTTGTAGATGATATATCCGGATTCAATGCAACGCTTGCATCGTCTGTATCTTTACCATTCAAGAACCATTTAGGTGTGCCTGATCCACCAAATGCTGCATCAATATAATGCAATAAATGGCTTCTGTGCAATTTTCCTTTCTCGTATGCGTATTCTGGCATAATTAATTACTCCTTTCATTTTTCAACAGTATACTGCACAACTATTTGCAGCTGATATTGCATACCGTCTATATTGTTTTCCTGCGGAACTGCATAAAGCATTCCGTTTTCCGCAGATATTTTTGTTATTTCTCCACTATAGATTTTATATCCTACAGTTGTTTCAATTTCTTCACCGACTTTTTCCTCAAGCCACGTTGACAGCTCCAGCAGAGCAGTGCTGTTTTCCTGCCTCTCAAAGTCATTTATTCCACTGAAAGTAGAATACAGCAAAAAGCTGTGCTGCCTTGTCTGATTGCCGAGAATATCCTCTTTGATAAGGCTGTCGCCTGTTGAGGAAAGTCCGTATGAAGTCGGCTCAGGATCTGCAAAGTCAATATGTATTTCATTACATACCGTTGATATTTTCGGAAAGCTTTGCAGAATTTCAATCATTTTTTCAATGACATTCAAGATTATTTCCTCCTTGCTATAGCTGCAGCACCTCTCAGTATCTGCTCTTTCTTATCAGATTTCATGGCTTCAAACCACATCTTTGTGGCTTGCGGATGGCGTGATTTGTTATATTCAAGACTTTTGTCTGTCAATACTTTGCTTTCCCCTCGCCTTGCATACGCAGAACCGGTAACAGATGATACCATAAGCCTGCCGTAGTACTGATATCTCGCGTAAGGTGAATTATAATAGATTTGTCCGCTGCCAATCTTTGTTCCAAGCACTGCAACTTTCATCAAGATACCATTCTTCATAGGTGTATATTGTACCATTAATCTGATGCATTCGCTGTCAACAAATTTCTGAACGGTTGTAAATCGGTCTGTTTGCTCCTTCCCGAAAGTCTGCTTCCACACAAGCTTTATCTGTGCTTTTTGAGCCTTGATTTCAGCATTTTTCGGCTGATTAATCTTGCCTGACAAGATGATCACCTCGCAACGAGTTCAATATGCGGAAGACCGCCGAACATACAGTTGTTAACCGACTTAACTACTGCGAACCCAGGAACAGTCTCTCTGAACTTTCTCATACTCTCGCTAGCAGACTTCTGACTTGACGTATCAAAAATAAAATTGCAATTTCCCAAAACCAGAATATCACCAGCTTTGGGTATATATTCATCTGAATATAGATAAACTATAACGCTGTCTGCAATCTGTACTCCGTTCTTGGACATTGTCTGACCTCTGCTGTCATTCCAGTAAATTTTATTGATTGTATGTTTCAGAAATGTATCCTTTTCAAATACTGTTACATCCGCATTTGCCAGCATTATCTCAGCCCCCTGTATAGCAATCGGGTACCGCTTAGCCATTTGTACACGCAGTCCTTTACAGCTGTGTTATATGTTTGCTTGCGGCTCTCTGCATTCTCATATGACTTGCTCCAGCCTTGAACGCTCTCGGATGTTACTCCGTCAGCTTGATTATTCAGTTTTTCTTGCCTATAGATAATTTCTGCCAGCTCACAGCAGCACATTGATACTTCTTCCGGAATATCATATTCGTTGACATTATCACCTGTATAATGTTTTATTTCCTGTGTTGCTAGTCGGGCATAATAGGGGAAAGCGGTATCAATAACCGCTTCCTTGCCTGCAAGATATTTTGACGTATAAAACGGAAAATTAGCATATATTATCATACCGCTTAGCCTCCTTTACTACTTTTTGAACTTCGCAAGAACTACCTTTGACTGATTGGAAAGAGCTACTGTGTAGACCTTATCAGCTGAAATATCGGTTGTTCTGGCAAGCGTATGTCTTTCAGTTTCAACATTTGTATCACGCTTGAGATATACGGTAAGAGCTGCTGTTTCGTCCTCTGTTTCAGTATCTGCTTGGATCTATACTAAAAAAGTAGACAAGTGTGGTATAATAGAATAAGTAAAAAA
>JBJFBR010000048.1:11705-21868 GCA_051888545.1 Oscillospiraceae bacterium | reverse complement strand
ATTGTTACAACAGGAACAAACTTCTCAAGTGACGATACAACAATCAAGCTTCAGTTTGCTTCAAAGAAAGGTATCAGTGAGCAAAAGCAGAATACGCTTACAACAGAACTGCAGAAAAAGTATTCAAAGAATAATATTGAACTTCTTGAATCAAACGATGTTGCAGCATCAAATGGTGTAAACTTCTTCTTCAAGTGTCTGGTAGCCTGCATTTTCGCAGCCATTGTAACTATTATTTACATCGGATTCAGATTCAAGAAGATCGGCGGTATATCAGCCGGATGCTTCTCGGTTGTCGCATTGCTGCACGACCTGATTATGGTTTACGGTACGTTTGTAATCTTTAGATTTGATATTAACGCAAACTTTATGGCAGTATTGCTTACAATTCTCGGTTACTCAATCAACGCTACAATTATCATTTACGACAGAATCAGAGAAAACCGCAGAATTCAGGGCAGAAAAATGGAACTTTCCGAATTGGTCAACCGTTCTATTACCCAGACTGTGGGACGTTCAATACATACAAACGTAACTACAATTATGGCAATGATTGTTGTTTGCATAGTATGCTCAATCTACGGAATTTCTTCAATCATCAGCTTTGCATTCCCATTGATTATCGGTATGCTTGCAGGTGTATATTCTTCAAACTGCCTTGCTCCGACATTGTGGGTAATGTGGCAGAAACATAAGGAAGCTAAAAAGAAGCTTGCCGTAAAAGGCTCAAAAACGACAGCTAAGGCATAAATTCTGCATAAAATCTCCTCGTATATACGGGGAGATTTTCTATTTATGAAATTTTTGTGATTTTATAAAAAATCACTTGCATTTTTTCATAAATGTGTTATTATATTATTGTAGAGGTACATAGTACTTCAAGTACATAGTGTGCTAGTATATTTTAGGAGGTTAGTTAAATGGCTTACAAGATTAGTGACGAATGTATCGGCTGTGGAGCTTGTATGGACGCTTGCCCGGTAGGCGCTATTTCTGAACAGGACGGTAAATGCGTAATCGATGCAGATACATGCATTGATTGTGGTTCATGTGCAGGAACATGTCCGGTTGGAGCACCAAACGCTGACTAAAGAACGCTGAATTTGATACAGCTTTATTCAGCTTATCTTTATATTTTCAGACAGGAATGCTCGCTGTTTTCAGCGGGCATTTTTTTGTTTAATGTAAAAAATCATACTATTTCAGACTTATAATTTAAAATTTAGTTGAGCTTAAACAAAATGTTGCTATTTCTATTGACGAAATGTGTTTTTAATGGTATTATAAATTATATATTTAGTTGAGAATGAGGAATTAAAAATATGAAAAAACCATTTATAACAAAAGAACAAGCTGAAGAAATTATCAAAAAATATCCAACTCCTTTTCATATTTATGATGAAAAGGGTATAAGAGAAAATGCACGCAGAATAAAGGACGCATTTTCATGGAATAAGGGCTTTAAAGAGTACTTTGCCGTAAAAGCTACTCCAAATCCGTATATTCTGAAAATTCTTAAAGAAGAAGGCTGCGGTGTTGACTGTTCATCACTTACCGAACTTATGATGAGTGAGGCTTGCGGATTCACAGGCGAGGATATAATGTTCTCTTCCAACGATACCCCTGCCGAGGACTTCAAGCTTGCAAAAGAGCTTAACGCTTATATAAATCTTGATGATATAACCCATATTGACTTTTTGGAAAAGGTATGCGGACTGCCTGAAACAGTCTGCTGCAGATATAATCCGGGCGGACATTTCTCTGTAGAAACCACAATTATGGATAATCCCGGAGAAGCAAAATATGGCTTTACTCATGAACAGTTCTTTGAGGGATTTAAGATCCTTAAGAAAAAAGGCGTAAAGGAATTTGGTATTCATTCCTTCCTGGCGTCAAATACTGTTTCAAATAATTATTATCCAAAGCTTGCAAGAATTTTGTTCCAGCTGGCAGTTGACCTGAAAGAGCAGTTGGGTGTTCATATTAAGTTTATCAATCTTTCCGGCGGAGTCGGCGTTCCTTATGAACCCGATAAAGAGCCAAATGATATTTATGCAATCGCAGAGGGCGTCCATAAGGCTTTTGATGAAATCCTTGTTCCTGCCGGAATGGGTGACGTTGCAATTTTCACCGAAATGGGCAGGTATATGCTTGCACCGTATGGTCACCTTGTAACAAAGTGTATTCATCAGAAACATACTCATAAAGACTATATCGGCGTTGACGCTAATGCCTGCAACCTTATGCGTCCTGCTATGTATGGAGCATATCATCATATCACAGTTCTTGGCAAGGAAAACGAGCCTTGTGACCATAAGTATGATGTAACAGGAAATCTTTGCGAGAACAATGATAAGTTTGCCATTGACAGAATGCTTCCTAAGGTTGATATCGGGGATATTCTTGTAATTCACGATACAGGAGCACATGGTTTTTCAATGGGTTATAACTATAACGGAAGACTTCGTTCAGCAGAAATTCTTTTGAAAGAGGACGGTTCAACACAGCTTATAAGACGTGCGGAAACCCCGTCAGACTATTTCAGAACCTTTGATTTCTGCGGAATACTTGACAAATATATTGATAAAGATTAGTTTTATAAAATCCACAGTGACGTGCAGTGCTGTGGATTTTTCAAAATATTAATGAAAAAACTTGCAATAATGAGGGAAATATAGTATAATATTATATTGGTATAGTATTAAAAATCTGAATGAAAGGTCGGTAAAATATATGGATTTGGATATGGTAAAATACCTTGCTGATTTGGGCAAGCTGGAATTTACTCCTGAAGAGCTTGCTAAAAAAGCAGAAGAAATGACTGATATTATTAACCTTATGGATACGGTCAAGGAAATTGATATTTCTTATGACGCACTCAAGGATAATCATGATGTTTATATTAATGATCTGAGAGAAGATGAACCTAAGGAATCACTTCCTACCGAAAAGATTCTGAAGAATGCAGTTAATACAAATAACTGCTTTGTAGTACCTAAGGTAGTTGAATAATAAGAAGGGCAGGATAAATAAATGGACGTAGCTTCAATGAAAATTCGGGATATGCGTAAAGCGCTTGACGAAAAGCAGATTTCAGCTAAAGAGCTTGCAGTCGCGTATCTTGATAATATAAAGAAAAAAGACAGCAAGCTTGAAGCCTTTATTACTGTTACAGAAGAAAAGGCATATGAACAGGCTGAAAAAGCTCAGAAAGTTATTGACAGCGGTGATTCCGGGGCTTTGACCGGTATTCCTCTTGCAATAAAGGATAATATCTGTACAGAAGGCATAAAGACGACCTGTGCGTCAAAAATGCTTGAGAACTTTGTTCCGCCGTATAATGCAACTGTTATGGAAAAGCTTGATGCCGAAAATATCGTAATGCTTGGCAAAACTTCAATGGACGAGTTTGCAATGGGCGGTTCAACCCAGACATCAGCTTTTGCAAAGACAAAGAATCCATATAATACAGAGTGCGTACCGGGCGGTTCATCAGGCGGTTCGGCAGCAGCAGTTTCAGGCGGACTTGCTCCTGCGGCACTTGGTTCTGATACAGGTGGATCTATCAGACAGCCGTCAGCTTTCTGCGGTGTGACGGGACTTAAACCAACATACAGCCGTGTTTCACGTTATGGTCTGGTTGCGTTTGCATCATCTCTTGACCAGATCGGACCGATAGCTCATGACAGCCATGACTGCGGTATAATATTAAATGAGATTTGCGGATTTGACCCGCACGACGGTACAAGCTCCCGTGAAAAAGTACCTGATTTTACAGCAAAAATCGGTCAGCCGTTAAAGGGTATGAAAATTGCTTTGCCTGCAGAATTTTATGCAGAGGGTATTGATGAAGAGATCAGGCAGTCGGTTTTGAAGGCTGCTGATGAGTATAAGGCAATGGGCGCAGAAATTGTGGAATGTAAAATGCCTTCACTGAAATATGCTGTTCCTGCTTATTATCTTCTTGCCTGTGCTGAGGCTACTTCAAACCTTGCAAGATACGATGGAATCAAGTATGGACATAGAGCCGAACACGCTGACAGCTATGGTGAACTTGTTGTAAAATCACGTTCAGAGGGCTTTGGCGATGAGGTCAAGAGAAGAATTCTTCTGGGCAACTATGCTCTTTCCAGCGGATATTATGATGCTTATTACCGTAAAGCTCTTGCATTAAGACAGCTTATCAGAAAAGAATATAACGAGATTTTTGATAAATGTGATGTTGTGCTTACACCAACCACACCAACAGTAGCATATCGTCCAAACGATATGAACGATCCTGTTAAGATGTATCAGGCGGATATCTGTACCGTTACTGTTAATATTGCAGGACTTCCGGCAGTTTCAACACCATGCGGATATGATAAAAACGGTATGCCTATCGGTATGTCAATTATAGGTAAAAAATTCGATGAAGCAACTATTATTCAGGTTGCAGACGCATATGAACAGGGCTTTAAGCCTGTTTCACCAAAGCTTTAAGGAGGTAAAGACAAATGGAAAAATATAAAACCGTCATAGGTCTTGAAATCCATGCGGAGCTTTTGACTCATTCAAAGGTGTTCTGTACCTGCAGTGCTGAATTCGGCGGAGATCAGAATACAAGATGCTGTCCTACCTGTTCAGGAATGCCGGGAACTCTTCCGGTTATCAATCAGACAGCTATAGAATATGCAGTTAAGGCAGGTTTTGCACTAAACTGTGATATAAACAAGTTTTCTGCTTTTGACAGAAAGAACTATTTTTACCCTGACTTGCCTAAGGCATATCAGATTTCACAGCTTTATTACCCAATCGTTGGACCGGGATATGTTCCCATTGAGGTAAACGGCAAGAAGAAAAAAATCAGAATAAACCATATTCACCTTGAAGAAGATGCCGGAAAGCTTATTCATGATGATTTCAACGGCATATCAATGGCAGACTATAACAGATGCGGTATTCCCCTTATCGAAATTGTTACCGAACCTGATATGAACTCTGCTGAAGAGGCCATGGCAATGGTTGAGCAGATCTCACTTCTTTTGCAGTATGCAGGAGTATGTGACTGTAAAATGGAGCAGGGCTCGTTGAGATGTGATGTAAATATATCTTTGATGAAACCGGATGCCAAGGAATTTGGTACCCGTGCGGAAATTAAGAATATAAACTCCATAAAATCTGTTGGCCGTGCAATAAAATATGAAGAAAAACGTCAGGCATTGCTGCTGGACGCAGGCAAAAAAGTAGTTCAGGAAACAAGACGTTATAATGCTAACAGAGATAAGACCACATCAATGCGTTCTAAGGAAAATGCACAGGATTATAGATATTTCCCTGAACCTGATATTCTGGAGGTAAACCTCACAGATGAACAGCTTGATGAGATCAAGGCTAAGCTCCCTGAACTGCCGAATAAGAGAATAAAGAGATATACAGAAGAATATAAGCTTTCAAAGAAAGATGCTGAAACTCTGGTTAATTCAAAGATTATTTCAGACTTCTTTAATGATGCAGTTGCAGTGTATAACAGTCCTAAAACTGTTGCGTCATTCATTCTAACAGAGTTCCTGAGAAGAGTTAATCTGGGTGAAATTGACCCGAATAATATCAGCTTTACAGCTGCTGATTTTGCAAAATTGGTTGAAATGGCTGATACCGAAAAGGTTTCAAAGAATGATGCTAAGGCTATATTCAGAGAAATGGTTGAAAAGGGCGGTACACCTGAGGAAATAGCCAAGAAAAACGGTATGCTTATTGTTGTTGATACCGAAAAGGTAAACAGCACTATTGATGAAATACTTGCAGAGAATTCTGCACAGACAGAGCAGTATAAGAACGGCGAAACAAAGGTATTCGGTTTCCTTATGGGACAGTGTACAAAAGCTTTGAAGGGCGCTGCAACTCCAAAGATCGTTAAAGAGGCCCTGGAAGCAAAACTTAAAGCTTTGTCCGCTCAGACTGATAATACAGCAGTTGAAAAGACTGAAGAAAAGGAACAGGAAACAACTTCTAAGCTTACAGAGTATAAAAATCCTGATAAGTATGTTCCAAAGGCAGAGGGTGAATTTGTTTTTGTCGGAACAGATAACCTGAAGAAGGAATTTGATATTTCCGATGCTCTTGATAATATTGGAAAAACGATCTCATTTGAAGGCTGTGTTCATAGAGTTAAAAAGTTCGGAAATATTTCATTTGTTCTTATAAGAACTGCTGAATATGTTATTCAGACTGTTTATAGTGCAGATAAGTGCAGCGACAGCATAGACGGCCTCAGAGAAGGCTACTATGTATATGTTGAGGGTACTGTCAAGGAAAATGCCAAGGAATTTTACGGTATTGAGGTTGAGCTTTCAGCTATAAAGCTCGTTTCAAGATCTGCAGCTGAGTATCCGCTGAAAATTTCACAGGGTAAGCTTAACTGTACAATCGAAGCAAACCTTGATAATCGTTCTGTAGCTTTGAGAAATCCATATCAGAAGGCGATTTTCAAAATCCAGGAAGGCATTGTTCATGGAATGCATGAATTTATGAGAGCTAATAATTTTACAGAAATTCATACTCCGAAGATAGTTGCTCAGGGCGCTGAAGGCGGTGCAAATATCTTCAGACTTGATTATTTCCAGAAGTCAGCATTCCTTAATCAGTCGCCGCAGTTCTATAAGCAGGCAGCTGTTGCTTTCTTTGACAGAGTATATGAAATTGCTCCTGTTTATCGTGCCGAAAAGCACGCAACTTCACGTCATATCAACGAGTATATCGGTCTTGACTTTGAAATGGCTTATATTGACAGTATGTATGATGTAATGGCAATGGAAACAGCTATGCTCAAGCATATTATGGAGTATCTGAAGAAGAATTACGCTAATGAGATCAAGCTTCTTGACGCAGATATTCCTGAGATTACAGAAATTCCGTCAATAAAATTCTGTGACGCAGTTACATTGCTCAGAGGCGGCGAGGGAGCAGGCAAGAAGTTTGACCTTGACCCTGAGGACGAAGTAAATCTCGGCAAGTATGCAAAAGAAAAATATAACAGCGATTTCATCTTTGTTACTCATTTCCCGTCATCAAAGCCACCGTTCTATGCTATGAATTCAAGAGAAGATCCAAGAGAGGCTTATAAGTTTGATTTGCTTTTCAGAGGTCTTGAAATCACATCAGGCGGTCAGCGTATTAATGATTATGATGAGCAGGTCGAAAAAATGAAGAAACAGGGACTTGATCCCGAAGACTTCAAGAGCTATCTTGAATCTCATAAATATGGCTTGCCTCCTCACGGCGGTCTGGGAATCGGCCTTGAAAGACTCACAATGAAACTTCTTAACCTGAGCAATATCAGGGAAGCTTCAATGTTCCCAAGAGATATCAATAGGCTTATCCCATAAAAGAACAGTATATTATAAAGCGGTTAAGGTTAGTCCTGACCGCTTTTATTTTGGCTGTTGACAAATACGCTTTTTGGTGTTATCATTATATATAGAACATACGTTCAGCGATGGAGCTGAATGTAAATAAATTGTCAAAAAAGTATTGACAAATGTCAATTTTAAGGATATAATATAATTGCTAACCAAAATAGCTATTTTAATTAGGAGATGATTAAAGTGGACTATACCAATCTTGCTGATGAGCTGATCAGTATTCGCGGCAGCCGTCAGCATATCAGTTTTGACAGAAAATTATCCAATGTAATGAAAGGTGAGATTTTTGTTCTCAATTATCTGAAAAATCATGGTAACAGGGCACATCCAAGAGAGCTTAGCGATGAAATGATAGTAAGTACGGCAAGAACTGCAGTTATTCTCAATCATCTGGAGCATGACGGATTGATTGACCGCATACCGGATAAAAAGGATAATCGTCAGGTGGTAGTATGTCTCAGCAATAAAGGAATTGAACTCCTTGAAAAGCATTATAATGAGACTCTTGGCTATATGGTGAAAATATTGGAAAAACTAGGGGAAAATGACGCAAAAGAATATGTGAGAATTCAGAAAAAGATTATGCAGGCTATTTCAGAGGGTTAACTATTTTTATAAAGTTAATCAAATCAGCAAATAAATTTCAGGAAGGTAATAATTATGGAAAAGGAAAACAATACACTTATGTCGATTTCATCTGAAGCAGAAATTGAGAAAATCCCCCGTGCAAAAATAAATATTCAAAAGCTGTTTCATAAGGTCTCAGTACTTGATTATGCGATTATGTGGTTTCTGGCAGACAAGGCTCAGCAGGCTGATGAAAATCAGAAGTTTTATTTAAAGGATTTATCTGAATCATCGGGAGTACCATTACACATAATAACTGAAATGGTACGCAAACTACAGGAAAAAGGTCTTGTTATATGGAAGCATGACGGCAGCGGTGAAGAAGGTACTTACATTCAGATAACGGAAATGGGAATTCAGTCTGTTACCGGACAAAGAGATATTTTAAAGGGCTTTCATAAGAATGTTATAGAAGAATTCGGCGGAGAACGCTTTTTGAATCTGCTCCGTGAAATGTCAGCCTTTGAAGAAATAATGAGCAAGGAAATAGAAAAGGAGAACGAGGAAAATGAGTAATGAAATAATCACGGATTTTCTTAGCAATAAAGAGGATATGTGCATTAAGAATGACACAATATCAGATATACTTTTTGCTGAATACGGTGTAAACCGCGGACTGAGAGATCTGAACGGCAAAGGCGTACTGACAGGACTTACCCGTATTTCAGATATAATATCTTTCAAGAATGAAAACGGAACGAGAATGCCTTGTGACGGTGAGCTTTGGTACAGAGGATATCCGGTTCAGGATTTGATTTCTGAACTGAATGGAGATTTTGGCTTTGAAAAGACAGCATATCTTTTGGTGTTTGGTGAAAAGCCAAGCGATAAGGAGCTTGCAGAGTTTAAATCATGTTTAGGTAGCTACCGTACGCTGCCCCGTGATTTTACCCGTGATGTTATAATGAAAGCACCCTCAAAGGACATAATGAACTCAATGACAAGAAGCATTCTGACATTGGCTTCATATGACAGTACTGCCGATTCAGGAAAGCTTGTAGATACTATCCGTCAATGTATACGCTTGATTGCAGTATTTCCTATGCTTGCTGTATACAGCTATCATGCCTATAATCACTATATAAATTATGAAAGTATGATAATTCATCACCCTGACCCGAATTTGTCGGCAGCAGAGAATTTCCTGTATATGCTCCGTCCTGACGGAAAATATACAGAGCTTGAAGCAAAGGTATTGGATATTGCACTTATGCTTCATATGGAACATGGAGGCGGAAACAATTCATCATTTACTACACGAGTTGTAACCTCATCAGGTTCTGATACTTATTCCACCATTGCTGCGGCAATGTCATCACTGAAAGGCCCTAAGCACGGCGGTGCAAATATCAAGGTAATGGAAATGATGCAGAACATCAGAGAGAATGTTTCTGACTGCACCGATAAAGATGAAGTTAAAGACTATCTTGAAAAAATACTGGACAAGCAGGCTTTTGATAAAAAAGGTCTGATTTACGGCATAGGTCATGCTGTTTACAGTATTTCAGACCCGAGAGAACGTGTTCTTAAATCATATGTTGAGCAGCTTGCAGCTGAAAAGGGTAAAGAGAAAGACCTTCAGCTTTATCAATATGTTGAAGACCTTGCACCGGATCTTATTGCCGAAAGAAGAAAGGTTTTCAAGGGTGTAAGCCCTAATGTTGACTTCTACAGCGGCTTTGTTTATAATATGCTTGGAATTCCTACAGAACTTTTTACTCCTTTATTTGCTGTTGCAAGAGTAGTAGGCTGGAGTGCTCACAGAATTGAGGAGCTTATAGGTACTAGCAAAATTATCCGTCCTTCGTATATGAGCGTTATGGAAAGACATAACAACGATGAAAGCAATAAGTAGGTCGGGGATAATATGATAAGAAAACGAATTGTGTTTTACGGCTGTGTTCAGGGCGTAGGATTCCGGTATCATGCACAATATGCAGCTGATATGCTGAATCTCACCGGCTGGGTTTGTAATGAATATGACGGGACTGTTACTATGGAAGTACAGGGTGAAGAAGCGGAAATTGACCGTTTGCTCCAGACCTTGAATAGCGACAGATATATTGATATACAGGATATGGATGTGAAAAATCTGCCTGTTGATGAAGATGAACGGAGATTTCGTATCACCGG
>JBJFBR010000048.1:7152-11605 GCA_051888545.1 Oscillospiraceae bacterium | reverse complement strand
GATATGCACACAGCAATGCTTCTGGGAGCAGCAAAGATTTTAAAAGAGCATCAGAATGAGCTGAAGGGAACTGTAAAGCTGGTTTTTCAGCCTGATGAGGAAGGTTTTACCGGCGCAAAAACAATGCTTGCGGCAGGAGTACTGAACGAGCCGCACCCTGATGCTGGGCTTGCTCTTCACGTCCACTCAGGCACGCCTTCGGGGTTGGTGCTTTGCGGCAGAGGAACGTATATGGCAGGCTGCACATTATTCAGAATCAAAGTAAAAGGTGTTGGCTGTCATGGAGCAATGCCTGAAACGGGGGTTGACCCTATCAATATTGGTGCACACATTTGCTTATCCTTACAGGAGATAATTGCAAGAGAGATTTCTGCAAAAGAGCCTGCTGTTGTTACTCTCGGAAAATTCAGCAGCGGAGAGGCACCGAATATAATTCCACAGGACGCTGTTATTGAAGGTACCATTCGTACCTTTGACAAGGATTTATCTGCAAAGATTTTAAAGCGTATTGAGGAAATTTCCAAAAGCACGGCTGAGGCATTCCGTGGAACTGCCGAAGTTGAGGAAATGTCTTCCGCACCGCCGCTTATAAACAATCCTGAACTTGTAAATGAAATGGCAGGCTATACTAAGCAGCTGTTGGGAGAGAAATCTGTTTATCTTCTGGACGGCGGCGGAATGGGCTCAGAAGATTTTGCATCATATACCTATGAAATTCCCTGTGCATATCTGTTGATTGGTGCAGGTTCAAAGCAGGAAAATGAGCTTTTCGGTGAACCAATGCACAACGAAAAGGTAGTATTCAACGAAGATATTCTTTGGAAGGGTGCGGCAATTCACTCTTATTGTGCAATGAAATGGCTTGAACAGGGAAACAATTCAGATAAATAAGCAGAAAAAATACCCGATATCACAAAAGGCTGATATCGGGTGTTTTGTGTTATTGCATTTTGATTTCTACTCCCTGACAAAGTTTGAATGAGTAGATATAGCAGCTTTTTATAGGCATATCCATAATAAGGTCCAATGCAGCTTTATAAAGCTCCAGCTGAGTCTGGTATCCGTAAAGCTCAGATAAATCTTTAAAGTTATCGGTTTTATAGTCCACAAGTACATAGCCGTCATTTTCTTTGAATATACAGTCGGCAATACCCTGAAGCATTCCGTCATCTGACTTGAAGCTGTCATACTTTTCGCTGAGGTTTAAATCTGCAAAGGAAACCAAAAAGCTCTTTTCTCGTATTATTTCATCACTCCGGGACATCCGCTTATAAAAATCGCCGTGGAAGAAATTTTCAATGGCTTTTATATACACGCCTTCATACTGACGCTTAGTGAAAAAGCCTTCATTCAGCAGGCGGTCAAGCTCGGTTTTTACGTCTTTATAAGCTTTGTCATAGTCAGCAAGCTCCATAAATAAATGTGTATATGTTCCTTTTTCGGCATTGGAGAGCTTGCCGATTTCTTCTTCGAGATGTGGGAGCTGAGGATAAAACTCAGGGTTTTTCTCACCGTAAAGTTTTTCTTTTTCGTCCTTGACAATTTCCGTAACAGTCATTTTTGCAGGTTTGTCAACTTCGTCATAAGGATATCTGAAATTATATTTATCCACAAGTTTCTGAACTTTTTCCTCTGAAGGCAGGTCAATATGTCTGAATACACTGCTCACATCAATGTCATCAATGCTTTCACAAATTGTATATGTGATATTTGTGTCAGGTTCAATTTCAACAGGCGGTTCTGTGAGATTTAATTCCTCCAAAAGCTTGTCATTGCCTTTTAAGCACAAAAGTACTGCATATATCCATTGTGCAAAACAGCTGCAGCTGCTCACAATATTCGGGTTTATTCCTCCTGCAAGGGTGATTTCTTTATGAAGCTCAGTGACTTTTTTATAATCGTCAGAATAGCCGTGCTTTAAATTCAGCGCAATGAACAGCTTTTCTTTTGCTCTTGTCATGGCAACATACAGCAAACGCAGCTCTTCACTAAGGCTTTCGTCATGTCCTATCTTTTTTATGGCGGCATAGTTTACAGGCTCGGTGATTGAAAGCTCATGATGATTGGAAAGCTTTAATGCAAAGCCGTAACGCTCATTGAGCAAAAGCCGCTTATTGTTATCGGACAGGTTGAATTTTTCTGAAAGTCCACAAAGGAACACAAAGGGATATTCCAGTCCCTTTGATTTGTGTATGGTCTTGACAGCTACAGAGTCATCTCCTGCGGTAACGGTTACAGCCTGTTTGAAGTCGCTGCCGTTTTCTCCCACCGATTCAATGTAGCGTATAAATCCTGCTGTGCCGCCGTCATAATTTTTCTCATATGCTGACGCAAGCTCCAGCAGCAGTCTGAGGTTGGCACGTTTTTGTGTGCTGTTTTCAAAGGCAGAGGCTACGGCAAAAAAGTCTGTTTCATCGTATATTTTTCTTATAAGAGCCTCCAGAGGCATACTTGAAGAATAAAATCTCAATCGTTTTATACAGCTGACAGCATTTTTGCATTTGAGTTTTAAATCATCGTCTATATTATCAAATTCTTCGGGATCTTCAGCTATGGAATTAAGTATCTGATAAATCCGCTTTGTGTAAAAGCTTTTGTTCATAGGTGTGGAAAGTCTTATTTTTGCCATATCATCAGCTTTGAAACCGAAAACAGATGACATAAGAACAGAGGTAAGTGCAAGGTCGTTCATAGGGTTGTCGATTACACGGAGAAGATTTATCATAACCGCAATTTCCCGTGAACGCAGATATCCGCTGGATTCTTCCGCAAAGGCTTTCAGACCAACGTATTCAAGAGCTTTTGCCATTTTTCTGTTGTCGCTGGTTTTTCGTGAAAGAACGCAGAAATCTGACATTCTGCAAGGTCTGCTGTCCTCACCGTCATATACAGGAAAACTTTGCTCAAGCATAGTCTTGATTTTTTTTGCAATGACATAATGCTCCTTGTCAAAATTCAGATAATCGGGTATCTTGTCTGTGGGGACATTTTCATCGCCTTTTATAATCATTATTTCGGTGTCAAGGTCTTCTCCGCCGTATTTTGAACCAAGTTTCAGTTTTTCATCGTCATTATATTCGATTTCTCCCACCTGTCTGCTCATAAGCTGAGAGAAAACGCAGTTTGTAAAATCAAGGATGTTTTTTCTGCTTCGGAAATTCTTTGAAAGCATAAGCGAGTCAACATTTTTTAAGCTCTCGTTGCATCCCTGTTCCTTGGTTTTGATGAAAATCAAAGGATTTGACTGTCTGAAACGGTAAATCGACTGTTTTACATCGCCGACAACGAAAACATTTTTTCCCATAACGTTTAAATCATTGGTATCGGAAATGGCTTTGAAAATCAAATCCTGGAGATTATTGACATCCTGAAATTCATCAATAAGAATTACCATATAGTCTTTGTTGTTTACCATTTCTTCTGCAAGGGGAGTGCGGAGAATTTTCCCGTCAATATTCTGTGTTAAAAGCTGAACTGTCATAATTTCCACATCTGAAAAAGTGAGGGCATTTTTCTCCGTTTTCATTTCCCATGCAATATCCTGAACTTTATGAAAGATTTCAACAAGATACTCAAATATTCTTGCAGAGAGTTCAAGGTCATAATCAATTTTTGATCCTGTTTTTTTGACTTCATCAGCCAATGCCTTGACCGCATCTTTATAGTCGGAACGCAGGCCTTTTATGGTTTCTGTCAGAGAGTCCTGCAGTATGCTTTCTTCCTGATTTAATTTAGCTTTTGTAGTAAACCGCTTTGAAGAGAATTTATAGCTGTTCAAAGCTTCGTATATTCTTTTCCAGTCTTTTGACTGCATTATCTGTTTGAGTTTTTTGAGGACTGAATAGTCATCGTCAATAATTTCCCAATGCTTGTCTTCAGCTGCCGGGAGCTTTCCCACGATATATCTGGCATATTCTGATGTTTTCAGGGCTGAGTCAATTTGCTGTTCATAGTTCTCCGCCAGCAAATCCACATAGCTTTTGCGGGCATCCTTTTCTTTCAGCTTTCCGGTATATTTTCTGCACCAGTCATCAGGAAAGGGCAGAGAACGCAGAAAGCTGTACAGCTGGCTTATAATGCCTTTGAGAGATGATTCATTTCCATTGGTGAGCCTGTCCATTAATGTTCTCATCATTTCAGGCTTTTCGGAATAAAAGTATTCAAAGGCCTGGTCCAGGGCATTTGCAAGAATAATTGCAGAATCAGCGTCATCAAGGATTCTCACATCTCCCTGCAGCTCAAATTTATGTATATTTGATTTTACTATGTCAAGACAAAAAGCGTTAATGGTGTTTATATTTGCAAGAGGCAGAAGGTCCTGTTGATTTCTTATCCATTCATTATCGGGGTTTTCCTCCAGCTTTTTGTCCAATGCATGGGAAAGCTTATCTTTCAGCTGGTTGGCAGCGTCTTTTGTAAATGTTACTGCCAGAAATCTGTCAGCAGGTATTTT
>JBJFBR010000048.1:1574-7052 GCA_051888545.1 Oscillospiraceae bacterium | reverse complement strand
TAAAAAATTATATCATAAATATACACATATTGTCAATGATATGGTGCATAAAGCGGATACGATATAAATATAGTGAAAAATTTTTTGTAGGCACAGGTTATTCATTAAATATAATTTTTGACAGCAAAGCCTTGTGCGGTTTATATGATAAAATGAAAATTTCTGAAATATGAATTTTTTCTTGATTTTGTTATGCAAATGTGATATCATTAATATGTATAGTTGTATAGAATTACAAAAAATACAACACTGAAAGGAGCATAATTATGTGCGGAATTGTAGGATATGTCGGCAAAAAAGATTGTACAGAAGTTTTGCTTGATTCACTTTCAAAGCTTGAATACAGAGGTTATGATTCTGCAGGAATTGCAGTTTTTGAAGATGAAAAAATAAAGGTTGAAAAGACAAAAGGCCGTATTGCAGACCTGCGGGAAAAAATAGATAAAAACGGCTGGATAAAAGGCACTGTGGGTATTGGACATACAAGATGGGCAACTCACGGTGAACCTTCTGATATAAATTCTCACCCACACGGAAATGCAAATATTTCCATAGTTCATAATGGAATTATTGAGAATTACAGTAAGATCAAAGAGTTTCTTCAAACAAAGAATTATGTGTTTGAAAGCGAAACGGATACTGAAACTGTCGCAAAACTCCTTGATTATTACTATAACGGCAATCCATTGGAAACAATTCAGAAAGTTCTCGGCGAAATAGAAGGCTCATATGCTCTGGGTATGCTGTTCAGGGATTTTCCTGATTCGGTTTTTGCAGTAAGAAAGGATTCTCCGCTGATTGTAGGTGTGGGAGATAACGAAGCGTTTATCGCATCGGATATTCCTGCTTTTCTGAAATATACAAAAAAATATTATCTGCTTGAAGAAAATGAAATTGCCGTACTCAGAAACGGCGGAGTGGAATTTTATGACCGCCACGGCATTAAGATTGAAAAAGAACTTATGATTGCCGATTGGGATATGGAAGCCGCTGAAAAAGGCGGCTATGAGCATTTTATGCTTAAGGAAATCAACGAGCAGCCTCAGGCTGTGACAAATACTGTTTCTCCAAGAGTGCAGGACGGTATGCCGAATCTTGAGGAATGCGGACTTACCTATGAAAAGCTGAAAGGGTATAATAAAATCACTGTGGTTGCCTGCGGTACTGCAATGCACGCCGGCTGTGTAGGCAAATATCTTATTGAAAAGCTTGCAAGAATTCCTGTTGATGTTGAGGTCGCATCTGAGTACAGATATAAAAATCCTATTGTTCAGGAAAATGAATTGGTTATTGCAGTAACCCAGTCAGGGGAAACTGCCGATACCCGTGAGGCATTAAAGCTTGCAAAATCTCTGGGGGCTGAAACGCTTGCCATTGTAAATGTAGTAGGTTCAAGTATTTCGAGAGACGCCGATATGGTGCTTTACACTCATGCCGGACCTGAAATTTCAGTTGCATCAACAAAGGCATATACCGTTCAGGTAGCAACATTTTATCTGCTGGCATTTGCTGTTGCTTATGCTCATGAGAAAATTTCAAAGGAAGAATGCAAGCGTCTTACAAACGAGCTTATGAATATTCCTACAATGCTTAATGTTGTTTTAAAGCAGGATCAGGTATGCAAATATATTGCATCCACTCTCATCAATTCCAAAAATCTTTTGTATATCGGTCGTGGACTTGACTATGCATTGTCTATGGAAGGCTCATTGAAGCTGAAGGAAATCTCATATATTCATTCAGAGTCCTATGCAGCAGGAGAGCTGAAACACGGTACAATTTCTCTTGTAACCAATGAGATGCCTGTTATTGCCATTGCAACTCAGAGAGATGTTTTTGAAAAGACCGTAAGCAATGCAAAAGAAGTAAAGTCAAGAGGCGGACGAGTAATTTTCATAACTCATAATTATATCAATGTGGACAGCGATGTGGCGGATTACAAGCTTGGAATCCCTACTGTTGACGATATTCTTATGCCGCTGCTGACAGTGGTGCCTTTGCAGTATATTGCTTATTATACATCAGTCCTTAAAGGCAACGATGTTGATAAGCCTCGTAACCTTGCAAAATCTGTAACTGTAGAATAAGAGGATAGAATGAAATATAAAGCTTGTATTTTTGATTTTGATTTGACTCTGGCAGATTCCTCTGTGGGAATTATAAAGTGTTTTAAACTTACTCTTAAGGAATTCGGATATCCCATTCCTGAGGATAAAAAGATTTTCAGTACCATTGGTATGACGCTGGTCAATGCTCTTGATGAGCTTACCGGAATACCAAATAACCCTCAGCGTGAACAAATGAGGGAACGATATGTAAAAATTGCTGATAAGTATATGGTGCAGAACACTGTTTTCTTTGATGATACTGTTCAGACTCTTGATATGCTCCGAAGCAAAGGCATAAAAGTGGGCATTGTTTCTTCAAAGATGAAATATCGTATTGTTGACAGCTTTTCGGCTAAGGTCGGAAGAATTCCTGTTGATGTGATTATCGGCGGAAGTGAAGTAAAAAATGCAAAGCCTGACCCTGAAGGACTTAATTTAATGTCCGAAAAGCTGGGAATAGCAAAATCAGATATTCTATATATCGGCGACAGCTATATTGATGCGGAAACAGCAATGAATGCGGGGGTTGATTTTGCCGGTACTACTACCGGTACCGCTGACGCTGAAACCTTTGAAAAATATCCTCATATTTATATAGGAAAAAATTTAACGGATATATTTGCACATTTTGAATAAACGCTTAATAAAAGCTTAATAAACTATGTACAAACATTGCTATTTATATGGAAAAATGATATAATATTCGTAAAAGAATGATAAAAATTTTTAGGGGTGCTGTCTGATGATTAAAAGCATGACAGGCTTTGGACGTGAAAGAATTGTCAATGAAAGCCGGGAAATTACAGTAGAAATCAAATCAGTAAATCACAGATATTTTGATTTTTATGCAAAAACTCCGAGAGCATATGGATATCTGGACGAAAAGCTAAAGGAACTTACCAAAAATAAAATTTCCCGCGGAAAAGTTGAAGTTTCCGTTTCGATAGTCAATCAGGAAGGCGTTAATGCTGATATAGAAATTAACAAGGAGCTTGCCAAGGGCTACTATAATGCTCTGGAAAGCCTGAAAGATGAAATTCCTGTTGAAGATGATTTATCTTTGTCATCTTTCATGCGACTGCCGGATATTTTCACCGTTGTTAAAAAGACTGATGATGAGGAAACTATCTGGAATGAGGTCAAAGATGTTGCTGAAACAGCTCTGGAGCGGTTTGTTCAGATGCGTGTTGTTGAGGGCGAAAAAATGTATAACGATATTTCCTCACGGCTTGATTTCCTTGAAAATGCAGTAACGATAATCGAAGAAAAAGCCCCCGAATCGGTAAAGGCTTATGAAAATCGTCTTTATACAAAGCTCAAAGAAGTCCTGGAAGACAAAAACATAGATGAGCAGAGAATTATAACCGAGGCAGCAATTTTTTCAGACAAGGTTGCTGTTGACGAAGAAACTGTAAGGCTGAGAAGTCATATTTCACAGTTCAGAGATTTGCTTAAAAGCGATGAGCCTGTGGGCAGAAAAATAGATTTCCTTATTCAGGAAATGAACAGGGAAGTTAATACCACCGGCTCAAAGGTGCAGGATCTTGAAATTACCAAGCTTGTGGTTGATATGAAAGCAGAGATCGAAAAAATCAGAGAACAAATTCAGAATGTTGAATAAACGGAGAGATTGATATGCAGTTTTTGAATATCGGTTATGGAAATATGGTTTCATCTTCAAGAATCATAGCAATAGTTGCTCCTGACTCTGCGCCCATAAAGCGAATTGTTCAGGAAGCCAAAAACCGGGGAACTATAATTGATGCAACCTACGGCAGACGTACACGGGCAGTAATTATAATGGACAGCGACCATGTTGTGCTTTCGGCAGTAACGCCGGAAACCGTCGGCGGAAGACTTGTTCAGGAAGCAGAGGAAGATGAAGATGAGTAAGGCAAAGCTATTTGTGGTTTCAGCACCGTCAGGCTGCGGAAAGGGAACAGTACTTGCGGAAGTCTTTAAGGGCAGAGATGTATATTATTCCGTTTCCTGCACAACAAGAAAACCTCGTGACGGCGAAGTTGACGGGGTTAATTACTTCTTTATAGATAACAATAAGTTTGAAGAAATGATAAAAAACAATGAGTTTTTAGAGTATGCCCAATATGCCTCAAACAGCTACGGAACTCCCTTAAAGCCTGTTCTGGATAAGCTGGAGGCTGGAACGGACGTTGTTCTGGAAATTGAACCCAAAGGTGCATTCCAGGTGAAAAAAGCTATGCCTGAGGCAGTTATGCTGTTTATTCTGCCGCCGTCTGTGGCAGAGCTTAAAAGAAGGCTTTACAAGCGCGGAACAGAAACTGATGATGTTATTGCAAAAAGGCTGGCAGCGTCAGTAGACGAAATAAAAAAAGCATATGACTATGATTATGTAATAATGAACGACGCATTGGAAGATGCTGTAGCAGATTTCATTGCAGTGTTTGAATCTGCTAAAAGTGAAAATTCAAATGGGGACAAATTCAAATCAAATAATATAAATGTAAAAAATATGATTGATGAGGTGCTTAGAAATGCTTAGACCATCTGCAACACAACTTTTAAAAAATAACGAAAGCAAGTATTCTCTTGTTATTGCTGTTGCAAAAAGAGCAAGAGAAATAACCGAAAATGCTATTGAAGACAAGGTTGTTTTAAATGAAAGACCTGTTAAAATTGCTGTTGACCAGCTTGCGGCAGGCGAGTACAGATTTATAGAAGATCCGAGAGTAAGCAAATAAATTTTTGCACAGCAGGTTCTTTGGTCGGAGGTTTATGTAATGCAGGGTGTTTTTTGGATAGCAAAGGTTGCAGTAAACAAAGCAGCCTACAGCTTTGATAAGGAATACAGCTATCATATACCTTCTGAATTGGTTGACAAAGCTGTGCCGGGTGCGAGAGTTCTTGTACCTTTCGGCAAGGGAAACCGAACAGCAATAGGCTTTATTCTGAGAGTTTTCTGTCAGTCGGAATTTGATGAAAAAGTCAAGCCTCTGACAGATGTAATTGATGACGAGCCTCTTGTAACCCAAGAAATGCTTAAAATTATAATGTGGCTGAAGGACAGCACCTTCTGCACATATTATGACGCTTACAGAACGGTTGTACCTACGGGATTTTCATACAGCTGTTCCAAGAGCTATACTCTGGCAAACAGGGCGATTGACCTTGATGAGCTGAGTGACAATGAACGGGATTTGCTTGAGCAGATACAAAGCTGCAAATCTCAGAAAGATATAAACAAACTTCTCGATACAGGAAAAAATCCTGAATTAAAACCTGTTGTCAATTCCCTTATAGATAAAGGAATTCTAGAGGACAGCAATGTTTTAAAACGCAAAGTCGGTGACGAAACTGTAAAGGTCGTAAGACTTTCAGATGAATATACAAG
>JBJFBR010000048.1:0-1474 GCA_051888545.1 Oscillospiraceae bacterium | reverse complement strand
GTCATAGGAACAAGAAGTGCAGTTTTTGCACCGCTTTCAGACATTGGCATTATTATAATGGACGAGGAGGGTGAAAGCTCATACAAGTCGGAAAATTCTCCTCGTTATCATGCTAGAGACGCTGCAATTCAGCGGTGCGGATATAACAAATGCGTTCTTGTAATGGCATCGGCTACGCCGTCGCTGGAAAGTTTTTATTTCGCACAAAAGCATAGATATCATTTGTTCCGCCTTGACCACAGGTATTCTGATGCAAAGCTTCCGGCGGTGAAAATCGTGGATATGCAGCAGGAAGCCCTGAACGGCAACACCGGTATATTCAGCGAAGAATTAAAGCAAAAAATCGGTGAGAACCTACAGAAAAATGAACAGACTATACTTTTGCTCAACAGACGGGGTTTCAGCACTTTTGCCACCTGTCTTGAATGCAAAAAGCCCATATCCTGTCCCAACTGTAATGTTCCGCTGACATACCATAAGAAAAACAATAAATATATGTGCCATTACTGCGGCTACACAATGGACAATACGGGGAGATGTCCCGAATGCGGATCGGAGCATCTGCATAGCATAGGAATGGGAACACAGCGTATTGAAGAAGAACTGGCAGAGGCTTTTCCTTCTGCAAGACTTTTGCGAATGGACGCTGATACGACTTTTTCAAGATATTCTTATGAGGAAAAATTCTCAGATTTTGAGCATGGCAAATATGATATTATGCTTGGTACTCAGATGATTGCAAAGGGACTTAATTTTCCCGATGTTACATTGGTGGGAGTTGTATCTCTTGACAAAGCACTGTTCAACGGTGATTTCAGGAGCTATGAGAGAACATTTTCACTTATAACTCAGGTTGCGGGAAGATGCGGCAGGGGTGTTAAACCGGGATATGCCTATATTCAAACTTATGTTCCTGAGCATTATGTTATAAATCTTGCCGCACAGCAGAATTATGATGAGTTTTACAATGAGGAAATTGCGTTGCGTCATGCACTGATCTATCCTCCATTCTGCGATATATGCACTATAGTAATATCCAGTGAACTTGAAAGCAGAGCTATTACGGCAATGGATTGGTTTACTGACGCACTGAAAAAATATATAAAAAGCAATGAAGTTAAGTTCCCTCTCAGAGTGCTTGGTCCTGCGCCGTGTACCATAGAGGTTATGAACAAACGATTCAGGTACAGATTAATACTGAAATGCAAGAATAATGCTGATTTCAGGAGAATGATAAAAGAGCTGATGCTTGAATTTTACAGTCAGAAAAAATTTGGTCTTACAAGATTAACGGTAGATATAAACGGTGATGTTTCACTGTAAAAATATAAAGGGTGAATAAAATGGCAATAAGAAAAATACTTACAGACGGAGACGAAACGCTGAGAAAGGTCTGCAAGCCTGTAGAAAATTTTGATAAAAAGCTCTGGACCTTGCTTGATGATATGGCAGACACTCTCGAAAAGGCACAAGG
>JBJFBR010000047.1:0-3840 GCA_051888545.1 Oscillospiraceae bacterium | reverse complement strand
ATGAAGACAGAGAACTGCTCCAACTATATGTTCCTCCGTCAACAGTTACAGTTTCAGAATCATCAATGCCTCTGAAGTGAAGTGTATCAGCTGAAATATTTGTGCCGTTGTATTTGAAAGGATGTAAAGGTGTATAGACATCGGCGAATTTAATTGAACTGCCAAAAGGATAGCTGTCCAGTTTTTTAAGGTTATCCGGGAGATAAAGTTCACAGCCGTCCAACTGCGAACAACCATTGAAAGCATAATATCCAATATACTCAATTTTACTGTCTGCCAATGAAAAGACATTGTCTTTTGTCGAAATATTAGTACAATTCTGAAATGCATAGGATCCTATAGATGTAATATTTTTAAAATCAACCTTTACTAAATTAGTATTATTCGTAAACGCATTTGAACCTATGGAAAGTCCTGACGCTTCATCTGAAAATCTCAGTTCGGTTATATTATTCTTAACAAAATTATCATTGTATGTACAGAAAGCCTCATTACCGATTGCTTTCAGAGTTGACGGAAACTCGACAATTCCCTCAAGAGGACAGCAGTCATAATAACTAGAAAAGGCTCTGTAATTAATACTTACCAATCCCTCAGGAAACTTGCTTCCGTATGTTCCGTCTTCAAACTCTGTTTTATTTACATATTTTAAGCTTGAACAGCCGGCAAAGCAGTTGTTTGGTATTTCGGTTACTGTTCCCGGCAATACGATTTCTTCCATGGTATTCGGAAATGCTCCCGATTGAAGCCCTGTTATTCCCTCTTCAAGAATTATCTTTTTAAGGTTAGTATCACCGCTGAACATTCCGCTTTTTACTGTTCCGAAGCATTTAGGAATAGTGATTTCATCAAATGCACAGCCTACAAAAATATTACTGCTGAGAGAAATACTTTCAAGTGCATTTGGAAAGTTGAATCCTGATAATCCAGTACAGTTGGAAAATGCAGCACTGTTTATAGTAAGTTTCTTTACTGAGTCAGGAATAGTTACTTTCTTCAGGTTGGTATTATAATTAAAAGCACTAGAACCTATAGTCAGCTCTGACGCTTCATCTGAAAATCTCAGTTCGGTTATATTATTCTTAACAAAATTATCATTGTATGTACAGAAAGCCTCATTACCGATTGCTTTCAGAGTTGACGGAAACTCGACAATTCCCTCAAGAGGACAGCAGTCATAATAACTAGAAAAGGCTCTGTAATTAATACTTACCAATCCCTCAGGAAACTTGCTTCCGTATGTTCCGTCTTCAAACTCTGTTTTATTTACATATTTTAAGCTTGAACAGCCGGCAAAGCAGTTGTTTGGTATTTCAGTTACTGTTCCCGGCAATACGATTTCTTCTGTGCTTGTCGGAAAAGCTCCTGATTCAATAGCCGTTATGCCTTCCTCTATAATTATCTTTTTGAGGCTTGGGGCACTATTGATTATTCCGGATTTTAATGTTCCAAAACATTTGGGAATATTAATTTCTTGAAGAGAAGTGCAACCGTTAAATACATTTGTTCCCATTGAAACGCTTTCAAGCGAACTTGGAAATTTAAAATCTGACAAACTTATACAGGTCTGGAAAGCATTATTCCCTATAGACAAATCTTTCATTCCATCTGAAAATTCAACACTTTTAAGCGAATCGCAACGCTGAAATGCGTTGTTACCGATAGTAAGACTTTCGGTATCTGCTGCAAATCTTATTTCAGTAATCTGATTTTTGCTGCTCCAGTCAGCATCATATGCTCTGAAAGCATTTGCTCCTATTGATTGTAATGTGGACGGAAATTCTACTATTCCTGTAATCGGACATGCATCATTATCATTTCTGAATGCACCGTCTCCTATTGTTTCAAGCTTTTCCGGAAACTTACTGCCATATGTTCCGTCCTCAAACTCCGTTTTATTTACATATTTTAAATTTGAGCAGCCTGTAAAGCAGTTATTTGGTATTGCGGTGATTGTTACAGGCAATATGATTTCTTCCATACTTGCAGGGAAAGCTCCCGATTCAATGGCCGTAATTCCTTCTTCAAGAATTATCTTTTTAAGGCTTGGGGCACCTTTGAACATTCCTGATTTTACTGTTCCAAAGCATTCGGGAACATTAATTTCTTCTAGGGAAGTGCATCCGGTAAATATGTTAGTTCCCATTGAAATAGTTTCAAGTGTATTCGGAAATTTAAAATCTGACAAATTTATGCAAGTTTGAAAGGCATTGTTTCCTATAGTCAAATCTTTCATTCCATCTGAAAATTCAACACTTTTAAGCGAATCGCAACGCTGAAATGCGTTGTTACCGATAGTAAGACTTTCAGTATCTGCTGCAAATTTTATTTCAGTAATCTGATTTTTGCTGCTCCAGTCGGCATCATAAGCTCTGAAAGCACTTGCTCCTATTGATTGTAATGTGGAAGGAAATTCTACTATTCCTGTAATCGGGCATGCATCGTTTCCGGTTATAAAAGCTGATTGACCTATAGTTTCCAGTCCTTCAGGGAATTGGTTAATAACCGTTTCGCCTGATTTATCAGCATTAACATATTTTAACTTTGTACATCCATTAAAGCAGCTATCGGGTATTGCTTTTAAAGTCTTTGGCAAAACGACTTCTTCAATAGTATTAGGACAAACTCCTGCGTCAATGCTTGTAATGCCTTCTCCAAAAGTCATCTTTGTAATACTTGCATTGTCAAATGCGTTTGTATCGCTAACGGTCACAAAACAACCCGGAATGGTTATTTCAGTCAGCTTTCCGCATCCGTAGAAAATATTACTTCCTAAAGTAGCGGTACTTGTTAAATTCTTTGGAAAATCAATGTTCTCTAAAGAATCAGAACGCTGAAAGGCATTATTTCCAATAGTCAGGCTTTCCATATTTTCTGCAAATTTTATTTCAGTAATTTGATTTTTGACACTCCAATCAGCATCATATCCTCTGAAAGCATTTGAGCCTATTGATGTTAATGAAGACGGGAATTCTACGATGCCTGTAATCGGGCAGGCATTGTTTCCACTTATAAAAGCTGAATTGCCTATAGTTTCCAGCCCTTCAGGAAACTTGTTTATTATATTTTCATCTTCTATGGTTTTATTAACATATTTTAAATTTGCAAAACCGTTAAATGCGTTGATTCCAATGCTTTTTACACCTTCGTTAAGTATAACGCTCTCGGCACTTTTTACAGAGCTGTCCCATGACATACTATCTTTCATTAAGCCTGTGCCGTCCTCTTTTGCACTAATAGTAAGCTCTTTAGTGGTGCTATTATACGAATATGTAAGGTCATCGCTCAGATTGCCCTCGGAATCCTGTCCGCAGTTTCCTGTAACCACATCGTCATCCTCTGCAAGGATTGTTACTGATTTAAGACTAAAATTAGCTGTTGACTTTGATTCTTTTGCTTTTGAAACAGGCGCATCAGCTTTTGACGTATCAGAATTTGCTGCCTCACTATTTACTGTTTCAGCTTTTGTAACTTGAGCTTGTGCAGTAACAGAAACAGATGAACTTTCCTCTATATAATCAGAGTCGACCTTAGGCGCATTTGCTTGTGCATTTACGGAAAAAGAACTGCTGTCTGTATTCACAGTAATATCTGCCGAGGCATTATGGACAGCTGTTGGTATGCTGCTGTCATGATTCCGGCTGTCAGTACTGTTATATTCTGAGGTTAATACTGTGCTGTCAGAAGATTCTATGCTTTCAGCATAAACTGACTTTGGAATTGCCGAAACTTCTGTTAAAGAAAATGCAGCAGCCAGCATCAATGCCGTTATCCTTTGAGTAAACTTTCCGTATTTCATAATCTCACCTAATCCATTATATGTACTTATCGGTATTAACC
>JBJFBR010000046.1:0-22476 GCA_051888545.1 Oscillospiraceae bacterium | reverse complement strand
ATTCCAAGCTTTTCGGTAAGGACAATAATCATTCGACTGTTTTCGCCCACATTTCGTTCACGAATTATCAGACCTTTTAATGTTATCAACTGAAATATCCTTCCCTTCTGATGATTTATACTTAAGATAATCAGATATTTTTCCGCTTTTCATAAAACATTCCCATAAATCCATATGACAAATCTCCTTAAATTTATAGATATATTTTTTGTAGATTTGACAATAGTATAAGCGGAAATTTTCACTAAATTATTTAGAAGATAATCCAAAATTTTTAATCAGAGCTTCCCTGTTTCTCCAACCTTCTTTTACTTTTACCCAACATTTAAGATTAACCTTAATCTGGAAAAATGCTTCTAGTTCTTCCCTTGCCTGGGAAGCTATTTTTTTCAGCATTGAACCACCTTTTCCTATAATGATTCCTTTATGTGAGTCTCTCTCACAATAAATTGTAGCATCAATATCTAAAACTGGTTCACCTGATTTATTATCTCTTTCCTTAAGTGATTCAATCACAACAGCAATTCCATGAGGGATTTCATCACTTAAATTGTTCAATGCTTTTTCTCTGATGATTTCAGACATAAATACCTTTTCAGGCTGATCAGTCAGAGCGTCATCAGGAAAATAATGAGGACCGTCAATTGCATTCTTTTCTAATATTTCCATTATTGTATCAATACCTTGCCTTGTTACAGTACTGCAAGGTATAATTTCATCAAAATTATAGAGAGAAGAATATTCAGCTAATTTCTTTAAAAGCTCGTCATCATTTTCCAATAAGTCAATTTTATTTAACGCAAGAAAAATTTTAGTGTTTCTCCCTTTAATGTTTTCAATTAAAGTAGATTCAGCTTTTGAAACAGGTTTAGTACAGTCACAAACCATAATAATGTTATCTACATCACAAATAGACTCATTCACAGCGTCATTCATATGCTCAGAAAGCTTGTTTTTAGATTTGTGAATTCCGGGAGTATCCATAAATACAAATTGTGTATCATCTTTTGTCACTATGCCTGTAATTCTGGTTCTTGTTGTTTGAGATTTAGAACTGACAGCAGCGATTTTTTCACCAACAAAAGCATTTAAAAGTGAAGATTTTCCCGCATTAGGTCTGCCTGCAATAATAGCAAAGATTGTTTTTGAATTATTATTAACCATATAATTTATTGGACCTCCTAAATTAGTATAATCTTTATTAAAAAAGCTCAGCTAAAATGCTGAGCTTTTAGATTATTTTTAATCAATATTAGTTATTGATAAGTTTATCGTCACCATTCCAGCTGTAAAGCTTACGAATTTCTTCACCAACAACCTCGGAAGGATGTTCAGCGTGAAGCTTTCTCATAGCCTGGAAATGTACCTGTGAACCTGCATCAGACATCTCAAGGAGGAAGTCTTTAGCAAATGTACCATCCTGAATATCAGAAAGAACCTTCTTCATAGCTTTCTTAGTATCTTCTGTTACAATCTTAGGACCAGTAATATAATCACCATATTCAGCAGTATTGGAAACAGAATATCTCATACCTTCAAAGCCTGACTGATAAATAAGGTCAACAATCAGCTTCATTTCGTGAATACACTCAAAATAAGCATTTCTTGGATCATAGCCTGCTTCAACAAGTGTTTCAAAACCTGCCTGCATAAGTGCACAAACACCGCCGCAGAGAACAGCCTGTTCACCGAAGAGGTCTGTTTCAGTTTCTGTTCTGAATGTTGTTTCAAGAACTCCGGCTCTGGCTCCGCCAATACCAAGTGCATAAGCAAGACCAATATCTGTAGCATTGCCTGTAGCATCCTGTTCAACAGCGATAAGACAAGGAACACCCTTACCTGCCTGATATTCGCTTCTTACTGTGTGACCTGGGCCTTTAGGAGCGATCATTACAACGTTTACGCTCTTAGGAGGCTTGATGCAGCCGAAATGAATATTGAATCCATGAGCAAACATAAGAGTATTGCCTTCTTCAAGGTTTGGTTCAATATCTTTTTTATAAATTGCAGCCTGCTTTTCATCAGGTGTAAGAATCATAATAATATCAGCAACTTTTGCTGCTTCAGCTGTTTCAAGTACTGTAAGTCCCTGAGATTCAGCTTTAGCACGTGATTTTGAGTCTTTTCTAAGTCCGACTACAACATCACATCCGCTATCCTTTAAGTTCAAAGCATGTGCGTGACCTTGTGAACCGTAACCAATAATAGCAATCTTTTTACCTTTTATTACGTTAAGATCACAATCCTGTTGATAAAACATTCTTGCATTTGCCATTTTCAATTCCTCCAATATATCAGAAAATGTATATTTTATGTAGCCTGAGGGCTAAATAATTACTACTTGTTTTTAGCACATCTTATTGTTTCTGCGCCTTTTGAAATAGCAATTGTGCCTGTTCTAACCATTTCAATAATATTATAAGGCTCAATCAATTCTTCAAATCGTTCTAAGTGATTATATGTATCACAAATTTCCAAGGTCATTGTGGTAAGTGATAAATCCATTACTTTAGCACCAACAATATCAGCAATAGTCATTACCTCGCCACGTTTTTCCGCAGGAATACCCAATTTAACAATCAAGCATTCTCTTGCAAGGCATTCATCTTTATCAAGAGTTTTTACCTTTATAACCTCAATAAGCTTATTCAGCTGTTTTTCAATTTGTTCAACAGTATGCTGATTTCCATCAGCAATAATAGTGATTCTTGAAACGGATGGATCATTTGTAGGACCAACCGCAAGACTGTCTATATTAAAACCTCTTCTTGAAAAAAGGCCACAAATTCTAGAAAGCACACCACTATGATTTTCAACTAATACAGATATAGTCTGTTTCATAAATATCCTCCGCTTTTCACAACAATATAATGATAACATTATATTGTTAAAATTCTTTTAATAATAATAATACTTATGATTAATTTCCATTTTACTGCAGAGTTCCTGCTCGTTCATCAACAATAACTTCTACCAAGCATAATTCGTCTTTATTGGCCAAAGCGTCAATAGCTGTATTCATTGATTCACTGTCAGTAACCTTATATGACTTAATTCCATACGCCTCAGCAATCTTTATAAAATCAGGTGAACCACTTAGTGAAACTGCTGTCAATCTGTCATTATAAGCATTAGTCTGTAATTCACGAACCATTCCAAGATATTTATTAACCATAACTACAATTTTGATTTTTATATTATTCTGAACAGCCGTAGCAAGTTCCATAAAATTCATTTGAAATGCTCCATCACCGCAAACAGCCAGCACAGTTCTGTCAGGAAATGCACATTTTGCACCAATAGCAGCAGGCACAGAGTATCCCATAGTTCCCATGCCACCTGAAGTTATGAATCTTCCGCCGTCTTTAAAGTGATATCCTGTCGCAGTCCAAATCTGATTCTGACCAACATCTGCAGAAATAACAACATTAGAAGGCATAGCAATAGACAACTTACTCATAAATTCTCTTGGATTTACAGTTCCTTCACGAGATTCTTTAAAATCACTGGTTATTTTAAGACTGTGAAGATACTCCAGCCAATCTTTATGTTCCATTGGTTTAGCAATTTCAAGCATTTGCTGCAATACAAATTTTGCATCTCCAACCAAAGGATAATCAGCTCTTATATTTTTACCAATTTCGGCAGGATCTATATCTATATGTATTATTTTAGTGGTTTCAGCAAGTGAAAGCGGTGTCCTGACTGCTCTGTCACCAACCCTTGCACCTATCAGGAAAAGCACATCGCAGTCCTGAACAGCTCTGTTTGCCGGCTTAACACCATGCATTCCAAGCATCCCGAAGAATAACGGACTATTATCGGAAAAGGCAGAAATACCCATCATCGTTGTAATAACAGGAATTTGCATACGTTCAGCGAGCATTGCCACTTCATCCTGTGCATTTGCAGCAAATACACCGCCGCCAATACAAATCAAAGGTTTTTTAGCTTGCTCCAAAGCATTAAGTACTCGTTTAACCTGATGATAATTCCCTTTTACTGTTGGTTTATAGCTCCTTATATCAACAGATTTTGGATATTCAAAATCAATTTCAGTATTCTGAACGTCCATAGGAATATCAATCAATACCGGTCCAGGTCTGCCCGTTCCTGCTATATAAAAAGCTTCCTTAAATACTCTTGGCAGGTCATCAGCATTTTCTAACAGATAGCTGTGTTTAATAAACGGTTCAACCGCACCGGTAATATCTGCTTCCTGAAAAACATCACTGCCGATTTGATTAGTATTAACCTGACCGGTGATGCAAATAATCGGAATTGAGTCAGCATATGCAGTTGCTATAGAAGTTACCAGATTTAATGCTCCCGGACCTGATGTAGCAATACATACTGCAGGTTTACCGGTAACTCTTGCATAACCATTGGCAGCAAAGCCACCATTTGCTTCATGTCTGACAAGTATATGTTTTATAGAGTCCTTTGCATCATATAATGCGTCATAAAAAGGACAAATTGCAGCTCCGGGATATCCGAAAACAACCTTAATATTCTCTTGCTTCAGGCATTCAACCATAGATTTTGCAACTGTCATTTTCATAATAGGAACTACCTCCTGTCAAATTTCTAGAACTTCAGCTTCTTTATTCTCTCCATAGCCTCAACAGTTTTGTCCTTATCGCCAAATGCTGTAAGTCTGAACCAGCCTTCACCATTCTTACCGAATCCTGCACCAGGTGTTCCAACAACGTTTGCTTCACTAAGGAGATAATCAAAGAATTCCCAGCTGCCCATATCATTCGGGCATTTAAGCCATATATACGGAGAATTCTTTCCGCCCGTATATTTAATACCCAACTCATCAAGTGCTGACGCAATGACCTTTGCATTGTTCTGATAGTACTCAATATTCTTTTTGATTGCCTTTAAGCCTTCTTCAGAAAATACCTTAGCAGCACCACATTGAACAGGATATGAAACACCATTGAATTTAGAGCCTTCACGTCTTGCCCAAAGATCGGTAATATAGACTTCCTGGCCATTGCTTGCAGTAACCTTTAGCTCATTAGGAATAACTGTATAGCCGCATCTCATTCCCGTAAAGCCTGCAGTTTTAGAAAGTGAGCACATTTCGATTGCACACTGTCTTGCACCTTCAACAGCAAAAATGCTTCTAGGGATATCTTCTTCTGTAATAAAAGCTTCATATGCAGCATCATAGATAATAATAGCATTATTTTCTATTGCATAGTCAATCCAAGCCTTAAGCTCAGCTGTGTTGAATGCGGCACCCGTCGGATTATTCGGCGAACAAAGATAAATCAGGTCTGCATGAACATTTTTGTCAGGAACAGCTTTAAAGCCATTTTCTTCTGTAGCATCAGCATAGATAACCTTTCTGCCATTCATAAGGTTTGAATCAACATATACAGGGTATGCAGGATCTGTAATAAAAACAATGTTATCATCGCCAAAAATATCTACAATATTACCACAGTCTGACTTTGCACCATCATTAATTCTGATTTCTGAAGGATCAACATCAACACCAAAGCTTTTATAATATCCTGATACAGCTTCCTTTAAAAAGTCATATCCTGCACCGCTGTCTTCATAACCTTTGAAGGTCTCTTTAACTGCCATTTCATCGGCACCTTTTTTTACAGCATCAATAACACATTGTGCAATAGGAAGTGTTACATCTCCGATACCCATTCTTATAATATTATCTTTTTTATCAGGATTTGCCTCTATATATGCATTGATTTTTTTTGCAATGTTTATAAACAAATAGTTTTTTTCAAGTTTTAAAAAGTTTTCATTAATTGTTGGCATTTTTAACTTCCTTTCAATTAAACATTTATTTGTAACGATAAAGATTATATAACAATATCGCCTGAGTATACAGTAACAGCATCACCTGAAAGGTATACAGCGTCATCTGTATACTTAATTACCAAATCTCCGCCTTTTAGATGAACTGTGATATCTGTATCCTTCTTGCAGTATCCGTTAAGAACAGCAGCAACTGCAGCAGCACATGCACCTGTACCACAAGCCCATGTTTCTCCTGAGCCGCGTTCCCAGACCCTCATCTTTAAAGTATGATCATCAATAACCTTAATGAATTCAGCATTAACACGTTCAGGGAATATTTCATTCTTTTCAAAAGCTCTTCCGACTTTATCAATATCAAGCTGCTCAAGATTATTCATGAAAACAACACAATGAGGATTTCCCATTGAAACGCAAGTAATATTATAATCATTATCGTCTACAGTTACTTTCCTGTCAACAATCATACCATTGCTGTCAGCGTCAAGATCAACAGGTATTTGCTTTGGTTCGAGAATTGCTTTACCCATATTAACTGTAGCACCGCAAACATTGCCGTAATGTCTCTTGAGCTTTACTTTGATAATACCGCTTAAGGTTTCAATAGAGAATTCATCCTTATCAACAAGTCCGTTATCACGCATAAATTTTGCTACGCAGCGAATACCGTTTCCGCACATTTTTCCTTCAGAACCGTCAAGGTTAAACATTCTCATCTTACCGTCTGCAACATCTGATTTGCAGATAAGAATAACACCATCACCGCCAATGCCAAAATGACGGTCAGAAAGTCTTATTGCAAGTCCTTCAGGATTATCTACATTCTGATCAAAGCAGTTAAAGTAAATATAATCATTACCGCATCCCTGCATCTTTGTAAAGTGGAATGTCTGCTTTTCTGTTCTCATATTATTTATATCAACGATTTCTGTTGACTGCTCTGTATATCTGCTCTTAATAGATGATGCAACAGCATTAGCCGTATCGATAGAAGTAAGGCAAGGAATATTTCTCTCAACTGTCTTTCTTCTGATTTTAACAGAATCTCTTGTTGGAATTCTGCCCTTTGAAGAAGTTGAAATTACATAAGCCACCTTGCCGCTTTCAATAAGCGTTAAAGTATTTTCATCAGACTCATGAATTTTAGCAACAACAGTATTTGGAATTCCATGCTCTTTCAATACATCAGAAGTACCCTTTGTTGCATAAATCTTAAATCCAAGATCATAGAACATTTTTGCAGTCTGAGGAATCTCAGCCTTATCTGCATCTCGAACAGTAATGAGAACTCCGCCTTTTACACCAAGCTTATATCCGGCGGCAGTTAAACCTTTGTAAAGTGCTTCTTCCAATGAATTTGCTATTGCAAGGACTTCACCTGTGGATTTCATTTCAGGTCCCAGGTGGTTATCAACATCAATAAGCTTTTCAAAGGAGAATACAGGAACTTTAACAGCAACATACGGCGAATTTGGATAAAGTCCTGTTCCATATCCCATATCAGCAAGCTTTTCTCCAAGCATGGCTCTGGTTGCGAAATCAACCATCGGGACTCCGGTAACCTTTGATATATATGGTATTGTTCTTGAAGAACGTGGATTAACCTCAATAACATAAAGTTCATCATGATAGATAAGATACTGAATATTTACAAGGCCTTTTGTATTAAGAGAAATTGCAAGTTTCTTTGAGCAATCAACGATTCTGTCCAAAAGTTCATCAGAAACATTCCAAGCTGGGTATACAGCTATTGAGTCACCGCTGTGAATTCCAGCTCTTTCAATATGTTCCATAATACCCGGAATAAGAATATCTTCTCCGTCACAAATAGCATCTACTTCAATTTCAATGCCGCCAAGGTATTTATCAATCAGTATCGGATTTTCAATATTCTGTGCAAGGATAATTGCCATATATTCCTTGATATCATCATCATTAAAGGCAATAATCATATTCTGACCGCCAAGTACATATGACGGACGCATAAGAACAGGATATCCAACTTTGTTTGCAGTTTCCAGAGCTTCCTCTGTAGTCATAACTGTAAAGCCCTGAGGTCTTTTGATTTTATGATATTCAAGAAGTTCATCAAAGCGTTCTCTATCCTCAGCAGCATCAATAGAATCAGGTGGTGTACCAAGAATATTTACCCCGTTTTCAGCAAGATGCTTAGTAAGTTTTATAGCTGTTTGTCCGCCAAAGGCTACAACAACACCATAAGGCTTTTCAACTCTGATAATGTTCATTACATCTTCGTTAGTAAGAGGTTCAAAATAAAGTCTGTCAGCAGTATCAAAGTCAGTAGATACAGTTTCAGGGTTGTTATTTACGATAACAACATCAAAACCATGTTCTTTTAATGCCCACACACAATGAACTGAAGCATAGTCAAATTCAATACCCTGACCAATTCTTATTGGACCGGAGCCAAATACAATAACTGTTTTGTTGCTTGATTTCTTTTTGTCAATGAATTCCTTAGCTTCGTCTTCATTATCGTAAGTTGAATAAAAATAAGGTGTTTCTGCAGAAAACTCTGCTGCACAGGTATCAACCATTTTATATACAGCATGAAGAGGGTTTTCAATTTTTTTACCGGAAATTGATTCTATTACACTGTCAGGATAACCAAGCTTTTTAGCTTTTGCATACAGCTCATCGCTAAAGTCACCTTTTGCAAGTTCCCTTTCAACATCTATAAGCTTGCAAAGCTTATATAAGAACCACTCATCAATCATTGTGATGTTGTGGATTTCTTCCGGAGTTATATCTCTTCTCAAAGCTTCATATACAACAAAAAGACGCTGATCATCACATACGTGTAATTTTTCTTTGGTTTCATCATCTGATAAATCATATAATGCTGGTGTCAGCAATGAACTGTGACCAATTTCAGCACCTCTTACAGCCTTCATAATAGCCTGTTCAAAAGAAGTACCGATTGCCATAACTTCGCCGGTTGCCTTCATCTGTGTACCCAATGTACGTTTTGCATATACAAATTTATCAAAGGGCCACTTAGGAAGCTTAACAACAACATAGTCAAGTGCAGGCTCAAAACAAGCATAGGTTTTGCCTGTTACAGCATTCTTGATTTCATCCAATGTATATCCGATTGCAATTTTGGCAGCAACCTTTGCGATTGGATATCCTGTTGCTTTTGAAGCAAGTGCAGATGATCTTGAAACTCTTGGATTAACCTCAATAACCGCATATTCAAATGTCTCAGGATTAAGTGCAAACTGACAGTTACAGCCGCCTTCAACTTTGAGAGTATCAATAATCTTTAAAGCTGCGGAACGAAGCATCTGATATTCTTTATCTGCAAGGGTAACTGTAGGAGCGATAACTATTGAGTCACCTGTATGAACACCCACAGGGTCAAAGTTTTCCATAGAACAAACTGTAATAACATTTCCCTTGGAATCACGCATTACTTCAAATTCTACTTCTTTCCAGCCGGCAATACATTTCTCAACTAATATCTGTGTAATAGGAGAAAGATAAAGTCCGTTTCTGGCAATTTCACGAAGTTCATCTTCATTGTTAACAATACCGCCGCCTGTACCGCCCAAGGTAAATGCCGGACGGACGATAAGAGGATATCCTATTCCCTCTTCATCAGCAAACGCTACGGCATCTTCCACAGTATTAACAACTTTAGAAGGTATACAAGGCTGATTTATAGACATCATAGTTTCTTTAAACAACTCTCTGTCTTCTGCCTTATCAATAGTTTCAGGATTTGCTCCCAAAAGCTTAACACCATATTCATCAAGGAACCCACACTTAGCAAGCTCCATTGAAAGTGTAAGACCGGTCTGACCGCCTAAAGTTGAAAGGAGACTGTCAGGTCTTTCTTTTTTTATTACACGCTTGACAGTTTCAAGAGTCAAAGGCTCAATATAGATTTTATCAGCCATAGCGTTATCTGTCATAATTGTAGCAGGATTTGAGTTAATAAGAATAACTTCAAGTCCTTCTTTTTTCAAAGCTCTGCAAGCCTGTGTTCCTGCATAGTCAAATTCAGCCGCCTGGCCGATAACTATTGGACCGGAACCAATAACAAGAACTCTTTTAATGTCTTTATTCAAAGGCACAATATATCATCCTTTCTAAGATATCTACTTATTTATTGGAATCAATTAATGATATAAATTTGTCAAATAAAAATCCGGTATCAAGCGGACCGCCGCAAGCTTCAGGGTGAAACTGAACAGAAAATGCCGGCATGTCAAGATATGTGATGCCTTCACAAGTACCGTCATTGGCATTTATAAATGATACTTTGGCATTTTCGCCCAATGAATCATTAACAACTGCATAGCCGTGATTCTGGCTTGTAATGTAAACTCTGCCTGTTTCAAGATCCGTAGCAGGCTGATTTGCTCCACGATGACCATATTTTAATTTATGAGTTTTTGCTCCCTGAGATAAAGCAAGCAGCTGATGTCCTAGACAAATACCAAAGGTAGGTATTTTCTTTTCCATGAGCTTTCTGATCTCTTCAATAACCTCAACATTTTCAGCAGGATCTCCAGGTCCGTTGGAAAGCATAATTCCATCAGGATTCATATCAATTACTTCTTCTGCTGTTGTATAAGCTGGAACTACTGTAACCTCACAGCCGCGTTTAATAAGTTCACGCCTGATATTGTATTTAGCACCCAGATCAAAAAGGCAAACTTTTCTTTTTATTTCACCTTCAGGTTTATATACTTGTTTTTCCTTACAGGTTGTATTCTTAACAGCGTCAACAATTTTATAATTTTTCAAATCTGTTAGACCAAAGCCTGAACCTTCTGTAACAATTTTACCGTTCATAACTCCAGACTCTCTTACAATTTTCGTGAGCTGACGTGTATCGATTCCGTACAAGCCAACAATATTATTTTCTTTTAAAAAAGTGTCAAGGTTACCTTTGCAACGGAAATTGCTTGGTTCCTGACACCAATCTCTGACAATATATGCTTTAACTTGAGGATGAGAACTTTCAAAATCTTCGGGAATAACGCCATAATTTCCAATAAGAGGAAATGTTTGAACAACAATCTGACCATAATAGCTAGGATCTGTTAATGTTTCGAGATAACCGGTCATTGATGTTGTAAAAACAATTTCACCAATAGCATCGCCTGAAGCACCAAAGCTCTTACCTTCAAAAATAGTACCGTTTTCTAAAATAAGATATGCTTTTTGCACCATCAATTCCTCCTTAATTAATATTGCAAATTTCTACGATTACCATTATAACACATTTCATCAATTTTGTAAATAGCAAACTTTACTTTTTATTATTTTATTAACAATGCTATATTATTATATAACAGATAAAAAATATTACTGTGCAAAAAAAGTCTAGCTCGATGGCTAGACTTTATATGCTATTTAGTTAAATTCTTCCTCAACACACTGAAGTGCTGCCATAATAACCTTGTCCATATCATAGTATTTATACTGGCCAAGACGTCCGCCGAAGATTACATCTTTACGTTCTTCAGCAAGTGCTTTATATTTTTCATAAAGAGCATTATTCTTATCATTATTTACAGGATAATAAGGTTCAACGCCCGGCTTCCATTCCGCTGAATATTCACGGCTGATAACAGTCTTCTCCTGCTTACCAAATTCAAAATGCTTATGCTCAATAATTCTTGTGTAAGGTACTTCTCTTGCAGTATAGTTTACAACGGCATTGCCCTGATAGTTTTCTTCATCAAGAACCTCTGTCTCAAAACGTACAGAACGATACTCAAGAGGTCCGAATTTAAAATCAAAGAATTCATCAATCATACCTGTATAAACAGTTTTATCAGCAATATCAGGATTTTCTTTTATAAATTCAAAATAATCTGTATTTGTTCTGACATCTGAACCCTCAAGCATTTTTTCAATAATCTGAGTATAACCACCAATTGGAATACCCTGATAACGGTCATTGAAATAGTTATTGTCATATACAAATCTTAGAGGAAGTCTTTTAATTATAAATGAAGGAAGTTCCTTGCAAGGTCTGCCCCACTGTTTTTCAGTATAACCTTTGATAAGCTTCTCATATACATCTGTACCAACAAGCTTCAAAGCCTGTTCTTCAAGGTTTTGAGGTTCTCCGATATTGAGATCCGCAATTTGCTTTTCAATGATTTCCTTAGCCTCTTTCGGAGTTTTAATTCCCCACATTTTGCTGAATGTATTCATATTAAAAGGAAGATTATAAAGTTCGTCCTTATATGATGCAATAGGTGAATTAATATAATTGTTAAATTCTGCAAACTGATTTACATAATCCCAAATTTTTTTATCAGATGTATGGAATATATGTGCGCCATATTTATGCACATTAATCCCCTCGACCTGCTCAGTATAAATATTTCCGGCAATGTGGTCACGCTTGTCAATAACAAGGCACTTCTTTCCTCTTTTATTTGCTTCATTTGCAAATACTGCACCAAAAAGACCTGCACCTACAATAAGATAATCATATTTAGCCATAATAATCTCCTTTTTATTTTTCATATTCAAAACATACATTAATTGTATAAAAATTTATTGTTGATTATATATTGTTCTCATATCCCAAGATACTCTTTCCAGAATTCTTCTGAAGTCATTCTCTTGAAATGTTTTCTATATGCACTTTCAACTTGTACATGAATAAGTTTATATTTATTCATAACTTCAAAGTAACGTTTAATAAGCTCAAAACACCGCTTTCTATCTATTGTTCTTACAATTCCGGTGCCGTTATTTTTATTAACCGCAATAAGTTTCTTTTTTCTGAAATTCTTGCTTGGAATTACAACCCAGTCATAAGGAATTATTGACGGAGTATTTCCGAGCAGAAAATCCGGCAAAAGATGACCATTTAAAGTTATTACATATATTAACTTATTTATTAGGCTCATACTTGACTGCTCATCAGACAAGTCTTTATCCCGAACAGGATAAGGAAGTTGACTGAATGGCACAAACTTTTCATTTTTTGCACAGTGCTCTTTAAGTGATTTCTCACCATTCAGATTTTCAATAAACTTCGGTCCCTTAAGATAATCTTCAACAGAATCAAGAAGAAGTTCCGCATTATTATATGCAAATCTTGTAAGCTCCTGCCAGAACATTTTTTTTATTCTTCCAAGAAAATTAATATCTTTACAAATACCACTGGCTGCCTGAATAACAAGACTGTTTCTGTGAACTTGATAAAGCTCCATAGCAGCATTAAATTTTCCTGTAAAACCTACGTGCCATATACAAATACCGTCTAAAGTAATAAATCCGGGGTTGTTTCTCAAGCTAAACTCGACATCATCACCACGAACAAATATCGGTAAAGGCAATCCATTATCTTCAATATGTTCAACCGGAATACAGCAGTACCACCAACCTGCATAAGCATCAGGAACATCATCATAATCATATAAGTCATTCTTTAGAACATTTTTAAGAAGAGTCATATCCATTTGTTTTTTAACCGGACCATATGAACCGTCCATGCTGTGAACAAAACCAACATCTTCATACTGTTTTTCACGGTTATCATAGTCAAACATTGCACCGCTAAGAAAACATTTCTGATATTCCGGCTTAAGAAGTCTTAGCAAATAATATGTTCTGAAAAGGCTTTCAGACATAATCATAACGTCATCATCCATAAGCAAAACATGCGTTGGCTTATTTTCAAGACTAAGAGCCTCAATCATACCTCTTGTAAATCCACCTGAGCCGCCGACATTTTTGTTAGGATAAACTTTAAGGTTGTCACAATCAAACTCAGCACAGTCTAAAGCACTTTCATTATCTATTACATGAATGAAAATATGATTTTTCAGCTCACTGCCCTCACAAACAACTTGATTTTTAAGCAGTTCAATATTTCTTTTTATATATTCTTGTTTCTTAAAAGTAGTAGTTACTAGTGAAATGTTAATATCTCTTATATTTTCTTCCAAAACATCGGAAGAATAATAGCCGCTATAAACTTCTGTATCCTCAAGAGCTGTAATTTTAAATCCAACAAGATTTTTGTCGGTATCAGGAATTTCAATTACAGCATTTGAAACTGATTTTGAGATGTACACCTTATTAATCAAAAGGTTAAAACACATATTAGTAGAGTTTGTGTATATCTCGTAAATTTCTAAAGCTATTTTCCCTTTAAATTTAAGGTTAATTTTAATATTATCAATGCCGGTATACTTTTTCCACCTTTGGGCTTGGATACAGTTATAATATGTCATCATATCTGCAGTTGTATATTTTTTTAAAATATGACACTTTTTTTCGGGGTCAAAGCAAAATGGATTTTCATTATGTTTATCTTTAGCCATAAGTGCAGCATAAGAAAGAAAATTGGCATCTAAATCCATTGGCAGTATAATGTTCTGCAGCTTTACATTTTTCAACACACAAATTCCCCCTTAACCCAAGAATTATTTATTCATTTCTTCTAAATATGCATCACAAACTTCATCGGCATCACCAATCATAACTGTTTTACCATGATCCAACCATAAAGCTTTATCGCATAATTCCTTTATTGATGCAATATTATGAGAGACATAAAGCAAAGTTGTTCCGTTAGAAAGCATTGATTGCATTTTTTTATCACACTTTTGTCTGAATTTAATATCTCCGACAGAAAGGATCTCATCTGCTATCAGTATATCAGGACTTACAGAAGTTGCAACTGAAAAACCAAGTCTTGCTTTCATACCTGAAGAAAAGTTCTTAACAGGAGAATCAAGAAAATCCTGCAATTCTGAAAATTCAACGATTTCGTCAAACTTTTCATCCAGAAATTCTTTTTTGTATCCCAAAAGAGTGCCATTCAAATATATATTTTCTCTTGCAGTAAGATCAGGGTCAATACCTGCTCCTAACTCGATAAGAGCTGCAACTGAACCATTAACACTTACTGTACCTTCAGCAGGTTTAAGTATTTTGCTGATTACTTTAAGCAGCGTGGACTTACCTGCACCATTAGTACCGACAAATCCCCACGATTCACCTTTTTTGACTTGTAAATTTATATCTTGAAGCGCAATGAATTCCTGAAACAGCAGCTCTTTTTTTATAACACGAACTACATATTCTTTAAGATTATCTACTTTCAGGTTAGTTTTATTAAAACGCACCTTAACATTCTGCAGATCTATAATATAATTATCTTTCATATTATCCAAAATACAGTCTCCTTACTCCTTAAATATAAAGTATGAATTTATCCTGTTTCTTTTTGAAAATGAATGTGCCCAAAGCAAAGAAAACAAGTGCATATAAAGTGCCAAGAATAAGATCATGACCGGATGGCAGGACACCCTTCCAAACAATATCTCTGAACTGATTAACATATATAAACAAAGGATTGAAGTTTTCAACAAATACTCTCAGATAATGCGGAAGCATATCAATAGGATAGAATATTGCAGTACAATACATCCACATTGTTGTCACTGCATTATAAATATATCTGGTATCTCTGAAGAACACATGCATTTGAGCAAGGAAAAATCCTAATCCTAAAGCAAAAATATAAGCCTGAAGAACAATTATAGGAAATAAAAGCATTGTCCAATAAAAGCGTGAGCCGGTAAATATCAATACTATAATCAATGCACCAAGTGACAATACATAATCTACCATTGAACTTGTGATTTTTGCTAAGGGAAACATAAACTTTGAAACATAGGTCTTTTTCAGCAATGATGCGTTATCAGTAATAGCACCAAGTGCTTTATTTGTAGCACCGATTACAAAATCATACATTGTACGGCCTATGATAAGATATACAGGGAAATTAGGAATAGACCTGCTGAACATAGCTGAAAAAACTATGGTCAAAACTATCATAACCAGCAAAGGATTAAGTACACTCCATACATATCCCAGAACACTTCTTCTATATTTAAGCTTTAAATCCCTGCGGACAAGCTGCAAAAGCAAATCTTTATATTGAAACACTTCAAAGAAACTACCGCTCTTTGGTTTAAACTTTTTCAGTACTTTTTCCATAGACATCCTCCGATATCAATCAAAATTCTTATTGTTTCTAAGTTTGTTGTATAATTCTGAATTTAATATTTTATTATAGTTTTCATAGCTTACATTCATTAAGTTCATTAATTTAAGGATTTTAAAATGATTTATGCTCATATCATATACAACAGGATTTTTTTCCTTAACATAATTCATCATTCTGATTCCCCTTGCACAGCCTCTCGTTCTGTCAGGATCACATAACATAGTTGTAACCAGATAGCTGAGCAGCAGCAAATGAGTTTTTTTATCTACATATGCAATGCCATATGAATCTGAAACATTGGCTTTCTCATTTATAAGTCTTGAAATCACGATAAAAGTATGTTTTATTCTTTTTAATTGATTTTCAGCAGAAACGCTTTGAGAAACATCACCGATTCTATACTCATATATGAACAGATCAAGGGGCAAAATTGTTTTAGCATAGCAGCAAGGATATGTTGCATATTCATGATCTTCATAAAAAACATGTTCTGAAAGTTTAATGCCATATTGTTTATAGAAATCAGTTCTGTATGTTATGCCGTGAAAAGTTAGACTTCTGTCAAAGCTTTTCCAGTTTGCCATTACATATTCAAGAGTATACTCTTCATCGTATTTTGGAGGATAGTTTCTCCAGCACTTAACTTCTCCTGTAGATACATTAATAGTATGGTGACAGGTAAGCACTACATCGGCAGTTGCATTTTCCAGTTTTTCCAAAAAAGCAGGAATATTCTCTGTGGCAAACCAATCGTCTGCATCAAGTACTTTCATATATTTGCCTACAGCATTCATAGAACCGGCATTAATAGCGGAACCGTGACCACCGTTTTCCTTTGAAATAAGACTAAAAGTCTGAGGATACTTTTCAACATATTTTTCTGCAATTTCTTCGCAGCCATCAGTTGAACCATCATTAACCACAATTACATCAAGCTTGTCCATAGATTCACATAAGAGAGAATCAAGACACTTTTCAAGATATGGTTTACTATTATATGACGGTATAATTACACTTAATAATTTATCCATTTTCTTTCCCATTCATTTTACTCAATTTGTTTTCAAAAATACCCTGACAAGTATATTTCAATGCTTTATACCACCTCATATCCTTGCCAAACATTTTACGCTTTCTCAGGCAATAATACAGTGCATATGCTATTGAAGGAAAAAATCCCAGTATATACCTTGTAGTATTCCCTCTATTAACAAAAAATTCCTTATCAAATCCATTAAACCATGTTGACTGCTCCTGAGCAACGTCAGCAATTATAAAAGGACAATAATAAACTTTCAATCCGGCTTTTCGGCAGTCGGTTAAAAACTTCAGTTCTTCTTCTGCACCGTTTCCGGTGCCTGCACCCATATTCTCATCAAATTTAATACCGTATTTCTGCAGGCTTTTTCTTCTGAAGGAAATCTGCCACGATGAAACCTTAAAAAGGTCTAAATAACACAACTCTTTAACCTTTTTGGGAAAAGGTGCAGGGCGATTGCCGATATTGAAAATAATAACATCAGCATCTTTTATTCGCTCATAAGCCGTAACTATTTTCTTTTCATATCCGCTTTTGAAAGTTTCATCATCATCACACAAAAGACAAATATCCGCATTGGAATGATTTATTGCAAAATTCCTGCTTTTAGTCAGCCCTTTGTCATTAACAGAAAACAACCTGACATTCTTTCCGTTGTTGTCAAATTGAGAATAATCATCCTTATTACACTGGTTGACTATAAGAACATCAGACTCAATCCTAGAACGATTAACAATATCAGTATCGACGAGATTCATACAAGACAGCAGAATTTCAAATTTAAGCATAAACTTACCTTTCAGCTACAAGTATTTATTATCTATAATTCAAATTGTATATTAGTATAAATAAAAAAAGCATATTTTCTCAATAATACAAAAAATGCCACGTATAATATTATAATATTTTATTATACAAAAGTCAATAGATTCAATAATATCCATTATGGCAAACATTAATATAAATAAAATGATTTTTTATTAAAAACAGCCAATAAAGATTTACCTGAAAGTAAATTAATAAATATAAGAAATTATTTAACCGAATTTTAATATGCCATATCTAATTGTTTAGTTTTATTATAACACAATTTTCATGTTTTGTCACGAATTTTATATCAATTTAAAACTAATCATTTGCTAAACATAATATATATGGATTTAACAGCAAAACATTAAAAAGCATATAATGTAGTGTCCCCATATAACTTTATAAGACAAGTTAGCAATAATCATAAGTAAAAGGAAAATAAGAAAGAGGCATAAATATGAACAAAAGCTTAATTTCAATGACTTCTATAACCTATGCAATAAAAGCAAAATCTCTGTTAAACAGCAAAAAGATTTTTTGTGAAATAACTAATACCCCTAAAAATTTAGGCTCTGGCTGTGGATATTCCATTTTAGTTAAAGAAAATCCAGAATATATAACTAATTTATTAAATATAAATAATATCCCATACAAAGAATCAATGGAAATTTTATAAAATGAGCTGTGAAATACAAGAGTTTCTATATGGGTTCTCTTTAAATCACCCATAAATTTTATATAAGGAGGTAGATAAATTGAGTAATATTATAAATTTTGATAATTCGGCTACAACCTTCCCCAAGCCCATAGCCGTTAAACGAGCTGTGGACAATGCCATTATAAAATACGGCGGTAATCCGGGTAGAGGCGGTCATAAGTTATCAATGCAAGTTTCTCAGCAAATATATAAAGTCAGAAAATCAGCCGCCGAAATGTTTGATTCGGAAATAGAAAATACAGCTTTTACAGCAAACTGCACCTTTGCACTGAATATGGCTATAAAAGGCATAATGCAATATGGCGGTCATATTATTATGTCCGATCTTGAACACAATTCTGTTGCCAGACCTATTTATTCGTTATCTAAAACAAGAGGTGTGGACTTTTCTATAGCCAAAGTAACAGATAATGATGATGAAACGGCTGCTAATTTTGAAAGACTTATCAATCCAAATACAAAATGTATTTGCTGTACTATTGCGTCAAATGTCACAGGTCAGATTCTTCCATATAAGAAAATAGCGGACATTTGCGAAAAACACAATATCTGTTTTATTGCTGATGGTGCACAGGCCTGTGGCTTACTCGACTTAAGCCTTGATGACGGTTTTAATTTTCTTTGTACAGCAGGTCATAAATCACTTTATGGTCCTACAGGTACAGGTTTGCTTATAAGTGACGGCAAATACAGCCTTTCCACAATAATAGAAGGCGGTACTGGAGCAACTTCTGCTGAGTTGACTCAATCACCAATGATGCCTGAGAAACTGGAAAGCGGAACAATAAATACTGTTGGAATTTTAGGCTTAGGGGAAGGATTAAAGTTCGTTAAAACTAAAACACCAAAGAGAATTTATGAGCATGAAACAAAATTATGCTCTTTATTTATTAACGGAATAAAAGATATTTCAGATATAAAAATATATCGGCATGAAGGTGAATATGTTCCCATTGTAGCATTTAATATTGGAGATATTAATTCCCAGCAGATAGTTTCATATCTCAGCAAGAAAGGCTTTGCATTAAGAGGCGGTTTGCAATGTGCAGGATTAGCACATAATACTATGGGTACATTGGAACAGGGAGTTGTACGATTTTCGCCATCTGTATTCAACAATGCTCAGCAGATAAACAAATTGATATCAATACTAAAAAGCACTGATTTTGCAAGAATATAATATTTTTTCCTTTGGCATAAAAAATGTCAAAGGAATTTCTTTATATATTTAAAATTTACCCTTGTAGATAATTTGCTTTTATGATATAATAAATATAGAAAATTAAGTTATTATACTATAAATAGTTTTAATGTAAAGGGTGAATATACATGTTCTCTGCAATAACAGAAGGTCTGAATATGATTTGGAATGTTTTCAAATATATCAGAATAAATGATGTGCTTGATATTGCGATTTTATCATTTCTCATATATCAAGGAATAAGACTAGTACGTGAAACAAGAGCTCAACAGCTTATTAAAGGTATTCTGATATTAGTTTTAGCATATGTTATAGCAATAGTCTTGAACCTGCAAACTATGCGATTTTTGCTAAAAGTTTGCTTTGAATGGGGATTTCTGGCCATTATTATTATGTTTCAGCCTGAACTCAGACGTATCCTTGAAAAAGTTGGCCGTGCGAAGTTTTCAGGAATTAATTTTATTTCAAACAATGACCATTCCAATGATGTTGAAACATGGAGTAACTGTATAGACGCTACCTGTGAGGCTGTTCAGGATTTTTCTTCTACCAAAACAGGTGCACTTATAATTTTTGAAAGACGTACAAGACTGGGCGAACAGATTGATACCGGAACCATACTTAACTGTGTTCCGTCTCCGCAAATTTTTGGAAACATATTTTTCCCTAACACGCCTCTCCATGACGGAGCTGTAGTTATACGCTCAGGTATTATACTTGCTGCTGGATGTTTTCTTCCAAAACCTCAGAAAGAAGAATTGATATCTAAAGATCTCGGCTCAAGACACAGAGCTGCAATAGGTATGAGTGAAAATTCCGATGCGATAATTGTTGTGGTATCAGAAGAAACAGGTACAATATCCGTAGCAGAAAACGGTGAGCTTACCAGAGGTTTTTCAAAAGAAAGTTTGAGAAAGCTGTTAAATTCACGTTTGATTAGTGAAAAAGAAAATAATCACAAAGATTATTTTGCAGGAAGGATGTTAGCAAAATGGAAAAAATAAATCACGAAGTTAAAACTCCTCTGAAGAAAAATAAAAGTGATTTTTTTACAAAGATTCTTGCCGTAATTATTGCTATAATAATTTGGGTTGTGCTGTCAATAACTAAATATCCTGAAACCACACTAAGAATTGCAAATGTCCCTGTAGTATTTTCACTTGACGGTACTATTGCACAAAAGAAAAATTTAAGCGTTGTAGGTTATAAAAGCATAACTACAGATGTTGAAATCAAGGGTATGAAATATGAAATCGGAGGATATACAGACAAAGATATTATTGCAACAGTTAACCTTGATAATGTAACAAAAGAAGGAACCTATACTCTGGACATTGTTGCAAAATCTGCTCATTCATCAGATCAATGTGAAGTTATCAGATGTTATCCTGATACTATACAGGCAACCTTTGAACATATTTCTGAACGCACATTCCCCATTGAAGTAAATGCACCATATATAACTGCTGAAAAAGGATACTCTCTTGATCAACCTACTGTTTCTCCGTCAGAAATTACTGTTTCCGGTTCTGACGACAATCTTGATAAAATAAAAAAAGCAGAAGTCAAAATTAATGATTCTAAAGTACTAATTGAAGATACGATAATATCTTCAAGTGATGTTATTTTTTATGATGAAAACAATCAGGCGCTTACAAGCAGTAATTATACTGTAAAAGATACTAATAATTTTGATGTATCATTTTCTGTTATTCAAAAAAACACAGTACCTTTAGATGTAGATTTCAGCAACTGTCCTGATAATTTTGATAAATCATCATTACCATATAAAATTACACCTGACAGAGTAACCATAGTTTCTGATGATATCGAATCAAATACAATAAAACCTAAATCCGTGGGTACAATACCTCTAAACAGTATAAATTTGAAAAGCAGTTTCACTTTTGATATACCCCTTAGAAACGGCGAAAAAATAACTTCTAAAACAACTAAGGCAAAAGTAAGCTTTGACAGTACAGGTTTCAGCAATAAAAATTTCACTTTAAACAAATCGCAGCTGAAAATTATAAACCTGGACAGTAAATTCAAAGCTGATATTTCCGGCAGCGATAAGATTACTGTTAATATGTTCGGACCGAATAATATAATTAACAATCTAAAATCAGATGACATAACTGCTGAGATTGATATGAGCAATGTTAATAAAACAGGTATGGTAAACAATCCTATTACTGTATATTCAAAAAAATATAATAATATTTGGTGCTATGGCACTTATAAAGTAAATATTAAAGTGACGGATTAACACTAACCCCCGCCTATATGACGGGGGTTAATATTACTATAAAATGAAAGGAAAATAAAATGCCAATAATTATAAATCAAGTTAAATGTCCGTTAGAAATGAAAAAGGAAGATGTTATATCTAAAGCTTTAAAAATCACAAGTATACCTTTAAAAGCCGTAAAAGAAGCAGAAATACATAAAACATCATTAGATGCCAGAAATCAAAATAATATTTTCTTTGTTCATTCAGTCTTTGTTATTCTTAAAGACAAAGAAAAAGAAAAACATATAGCAGAAAAAAACAGTAATATAAACTATGTTGAAAACAGCAGTCTTAAACCTATAATTTCTAACACAAAAAAAGAAGGTAAAATAGTAATAGCAGGTTTTGGCCCGGCAGGGATATTTTGCAGTCTGGTCCTAGCAGAAAACGGCTATAAACCGATTGTAATAGAAAAAGGCGAAGATGTGGACAAAAGAATAAAAAGTGTGAATGATTTCTGGACAGATGGTTTACTAAAGGAAAATTCCAATGTACAGTTTGGCGAAGGCGGAGCAGGAACATTTTCAGACGGAAAACTTACTACAAGAATCAAAGATCCGATTTGCAGATATGTATTAGAGCGTTTTGTGGAATTTGG
>JBJFBR010000045.1:21528-22585 GCA_051888545.1 Oscillospiraceae bacterium | reverse complement strand
AATTTTGATTCTTGTGGAATCGCCGAATATTTTGAAAAGTTCAGCTAAGTCATAAAGTATTTCGTCAGGCGGCATATTGTCATTTACCTTGCTGAGTGTATTATTAGTAATTTCAGTTTGTTTTATTATTTTTTCTTCTTTTTCATTTTTGTCACTCATATATGTTCACTCCTTCATATGAATATCTACTCATATGATAACATATACTATTCATTAAGTCAATAGTTTGACACACTTGTTCATATTTTCTTTACAGCTTAAAGAGCATTATTTGCATAAAGGGATTAAAAATGCTGTGGAAAAGGGTATTTTATTATGTAGTAAATGCAATCCGCCCTTTACAATTTAACAGGTTTGTGGTATAATTTTATTAGTGAAAATCAATAAATTTGAAAGGCAAATGACTATGAAATTTTACTGCGAGCTTAAAAAAGTTGTAGATGATTCTTATGATATTGAGATAGGGCATTCCTTATCCCATACTCTTGTAAATGATTTAAAAAACGGTTTGTGCGGAAATGTGCAGAAATTTGCTGTTGTGACTGATTCAACAGTTAAGGAGCTGTACGGTGAAAATATATATGATAAACTGGTTTCGGCAGAATTTAAGGCTGACTTGTTTGTTATTCCGGCAGGAGAGAAATCAAAGACCCGTGAGATGAAAGAGTTTGTTGAAGATTCAATGCTGGAAAAAGGCTATCGCCGTGACTGTGCGGTTATAGCTGTGGGCGGCGGAGTTGTTACCGACCTTGCAGGTTTTGTCGCAGGAACTTTTGGCAGAGGTGTGCCTTTTGTAAATTATGCTACTACTCTGCTTGCGGCGGCAGATGCTTCTGTCGGCGGAAAAACAGCGGTAGATACACCTCTTGCCACAAATCTTATCGGACTTTTCAATCAGCCTGAAAAGGTTTATCTGGATATTGATACATGGAAAACCCTGCCCCAAAGACAGCTTTCCAGCGGTCTGAGCGAAACAATAAAACATGCCTGCCTGGGGGATAAAGAGCTTTTTGAATTCCTTGAAGAAAACATAGAAAAGATTTTTGAAAACGATACA
>JBJFBR010000045.1:11775-21428 GCA_051888545.1 Oscillospiraceae bacterium | reverse complement strand
GTTAAAAAACTTTATACAGACAAAAAAGTACGCAATGGAAAGCTGAGATTTGTTTTCCAGAAGGAAATCGGCGATGTAATGCAGTTCGGCGAAAATAATTTTGCCAAAGAAATTGCAGAGGACGAAATTGCTGAGATTATAGAGGGAATGTAAATGAATATAAAAATAACTCCGTCAGTTTTAAGCGGAAAAGTAAAAACACCCCCGTCAAAAAGCGTGGCGCATAGAATGATTATCGCCGCTGCTTTGGCAAAGGGAACTTCTGTTATCAGTAACGTTAATCTTTCTAAGGATATTACTGCGACAATCGAGGCTATGAAAGCTTTAGGTGCAGAAATCTCTGCTGACGGTGATACTGTAACTGTAAAAGGAATTGAACAGCCCCCTGAAAAGACAGTTATCGACTGCAATGAATCAGGCTCTACAATGAGATTCCTTATTCCTGTGGCTTGTGCCTTGGGAGTTGAAACAACATTTACGGGCAGAGGAAAACTTCCTCAAAGACCTATTACACCGTATGTTGAGGAGTTTCCAAAGCATGGCATTGAGTTTGATTTTTCCCATGCAGCCGAAGGCTGTGTACTGCCGTGTACTGTAAAAGGCAAGCTGACAAGCGGTGACTTTAATGTGAGCGGTGGGATTTCATCGCAGTTTATTACGGGACTTTTGCTTGCATTGCCTCTGCTTGACGGTGACAGCAAAATCAATCTGACATCACATCTTGAATCACGCCCTTATGTGGATATAACTCTTTCCTGTCTGAAGAATTATGGCTGTGAAGTAACTGAAACTGAGGACAGCTATACTGTAAAAGGCGGACAGGCTTTGACTGCCTGTGACGGAAGCGTTGAAGGAGATTATTCTCAGGCGGCATTTTTCCGTGTTGCAAATTCTCTCGGTTCAGATGTGGAGATATGCGGACTTTCAGAAAATTCCCGTCAGGGGGATAAAGCGATTTTTGATATATGTGACAAGTGCGAAAAGGAAAATGGTGAACTTCTGCCTTTTGAGGCTGATGTTTCGGATATTCCTGACCTTGTGCCTGTTTTAACTGTGCTTGCCTGCTTTTGCAAAGGCAAATCAAGAATATACAATGCTGCAAGGCTGAGAATAAAAGAATGTGACCGCCTTGAAGCAATTTCAGCAACGCTTAATAAGCTTGGGGCTAAAGTTACTCAGCATGAGGACAGCCTTGAGATTGAAGGTGTTGACAGCCTGCACGGCGGAGAAATTGATTCGTATAATGACCACAGAATTGCTATGGCGGTTTCTGTTGCTGCAATAAAAAGCACCGATGATGTTGTAATCAACGGTGCGGAATGTGTTTCAAAATCATATCCTGAATTTTTTGAAGATTTCAGAAAGCTCAATGGAATTGCTGAAGAAATTTAGCTTTTTTCCTTTTCATCTTCATCAACCTGGTTAAGCTTATTGAGCTTTGCCAGAGAGCTTTCAGCTAAAAGCTTGCTTGCCCCTGAAATTGCGGCAGCGTGCATAATAGCCAAAGAGAGCATTGTGGAAATATCATATTCTCCTTGATTCATATCCTTTGAATAATGGTTTATAATATCAGTACTGTTGGCAAAGGATTTTTCAAAGTGAGATGAAAAAAAGTTTAAAACTTCCTTTTCTGTCCGTGTTTTCAGCAGGTTGTCAATGAGCATTCCAATGGACTGGATAGGCAGAACGGGTTTCATTACACATATAATTATAAGACGTGAAATATGTACCCGTGAATATTTTTTCTTTACGGGGCTTGGAATAATTCCGTGCTTGACATAGTTGTTTATCATTGAAGAAGTAAGGGGCGGTTCACCGTCAGCGGAAAATCGGCTCATATATTTGCTCATCAGTGTTATTACCTGATCCATATACAAATCAATTTCAGGCAGTTCCTCCCAACGTGGAAGATGAAATTCTGTAAGATCATTTTCTTTTTCGGTTTCGTTCATATTTCATTCTCCTTTCTTGTAATTGTACCTGAAATAATATTTTCAAATTTATCACACTATACACACATTGATATGTAAAAATATGCTATGATTACTGTTGATATCTGACTTGTGTCTTGTGTTATTAGGTATTATAGCATATTTTTTTAGTAATTACAAGCTGCAATAAAAAACTTTTTGAAATAATTTTGTAAAAGGCTTGACATAGATAATATGAAATGATATAATAGTTTTGAAAACTAGATGTAATAATTTTTGAAAGGCTAATAAATCGTATGAAATATAAGTACAAAAGAATAACTGTAATTACAGGATATTATGGCTGCGGAAAAACAAATCTGGCGGTTAATCTTGCCGTAAAAATGAAAGATTCAGGCAGGGTAACGCTTGTAGATATGGACACCGTAAATCCGTATTTCAGAACAGCCGATTTTAAGGATAAACTTGAAAATGCGGGCATAAAAGTTGTTTGTCCGCAATATGCAAATACAAATCTGGATATACCGGTTTTAAATTTTGATCTGGAAAAATGTTATGCTGAAACCGATTATCTCATCGTGGATATGGGAGGTGATGAAGCGGGAGCTTATGCACTGGGAAGATACCGCAGCTTTTTGGAAAAGCATAAAGATGAGTATGATATTCTCTATGTTTATAGTATGTACCGCAATGTGGAAGAAAAGGTTGAAAATACTGTGAATACATTGAGAGAAATAGAAAAAGCTGACGGAATCAGCTGTACGGCACTGGTGAATAATTCAAATATGGGAGCAGAAACTACTGCCGAGACATATAAAAAATCCTTAGGCTTTGCATTGGAGGTTGAAAAGCTGAGCGGACTTGAAACGGCTTTCAGCTGTGTGCCTGAGGAAATGGCAGGAACCTGTTCAGAAGATGAAATGCCTGTTAAAAGGTATGTAAAAATGATTTGGGAAGAATAATATAAAATTAAATATATAAATTCGGAAGGAAAATATTTATGATTGAAATTAATAAGGAAAGGTGTAAGGGTTGTGGACTGTGTGTTGATACCTGTCCCCGGAAAATAATTCGTATTAACCGTGAAAGTCATAATGCAAAAGGATATTTTGCCGCAGAATGTTTTGACAACGAAAAGTGCATATCCTGCAAGATGTGTGCAATTATGTGTCCCGATTGTGCTATTAAAGTTATGAAACGAGGAAAAGACGATGAGTAGAGTTTTAATGAAAGGAAACGAGGCACTTGCCGAAGCTGCTATGAGAGCAGGCTGTAAATGCTTTTTTGGATATCCCATAACACCGCAGACAGAAATTTCAGCATATCTTGCAAAGAATATGCCGAAGCATAACGGTGTATTTTTGCAGGCTGAAAGCGAAGTAGCTGCAATAAATATGGTTCTGGGAGCTGCATCAGCAGGAGTAAGAGCAATGACATCAAGCTCATCACCGGGAATATCCCTTAAATCTGAAGGAATATCATACATAGCCGGCTCGGATTTACCATGTGTTATAGTAAATGTTGAGCGTGGAGGTCCCGGACTGGGCGGTATCCAGCCTTCTCAGTCGGACTATAACCTTGCAACAAAGGCGGCAGGTCACGGAGACTTCAATATGCTTGTCTTTGCCCCTTCATCGGTTCAGGAAACTGTGGATATGACATTCAAGGCATTTGAAACGGCAGATAAATACAGAATGCCTGCAATGATTTTGTCAGACGGACTACTGGGACAAATGATGGAGCCTGTGGAATTCCCTGAAGAAGCTGTTGAGCAGATTGAAAAACCCTGGGCTTGCAGCGGTCATGAAAACAAGCGCAATCATAATATAATCAATTCACTTTATTTAAAGCCTGATGAGCTTGAAGCATCGGTTGATGCAAGATATAAGAGATATGAAGAAGTAGAAGAAAAATGCTCAGAATGTGAAACTTATCTTTGCGATGACGCTGAAATCGTGGTAACAGCTTTTGGCGCTTGTGCAAGAATTGCAAAGAATGCAGTTGATGCTGCAAGGGGAAAGGGTATCAAGGCAGGACTTTTCAGACCGAAGACCTTGTATCCGTTTCCTAAAAAGCAGCTGAAAGATGCCTGCAAAACCGCAAAATCAGTTTTGTGCGTTGAGATGTCAAAGGGACAGATGGTAGAAGATATCAGACTGTATTTAGAGTGCAGAATACCTGTTGATTTTTACGGCAGAACAGGCGGAAACATTCCTGCACCGAAAGACGTACTGGCAAATATCGAAAAAAGTCTGGAAAAAAGCAGAACTTAACTCAGAAAGGATTGATTAAATAATGGAAATCATTTATGATAGACCGCATGCTCTGCTTGATGTTCCGACGCATTACTGCCCGGGCTGTACTCATGGAATTATACACAAGCTTGTTGCGGAAGTTATTGATGAGCTTGATATTGAAGGCAAAGCTGTGGGAATATGTCCTGTAGGCTGTGCGGTTATGGCATATGATTATTTCAGCTGTGATATGATTGAGGCTGCACACGGCAGAGCACCTGCTGTTGCAACAGGAGTAAAAAGAGCAAAGCCTGATTCGGTAGTGTTTACATATCAGGGCGACGGCGACCTTGCAGCTATAGGAACCTGTGAAACTGTTCACGCTGCTTCAAGAGGTGAAAATATAACTGTTATCTTTGTTAATAATACGATTTACGGTATGACAGGCGGTCAGATGGCACCAACTACTATACCGGGACAGGTTACACAGACTACACCTTACGGAAGAGACCCGCAGGTGAACGGATATCCTCTGAAAGTATGTGAACTGCTTGCACAATGTGACGGAACGGCTCTTGCACAGAGAGTTTCGGTTGATAGTGTACCGAATATTCTTACAGCGAAAAAGGCGATTAAAAAGGCTTTCCAGAATCAGATAGACAAAAAAGGCTTTTCAATAGTTGAGATACTTTCAACATGCCCTACAAACTGGGGAATGACACCGCAGGAAGCTCTGGAAAGACTTCGTAAGGAAATGATACCGTATTATCCTTTGGGTGTTTATAAAGATACAGATGTTTGGAATCGCTCATAAGAAAGGGATGATAGTATGTTGACTGAAATTGTTTTTTCCGGTTTCGGAGGACAGGGAATATTGTTTGCAGGTAAATGTCTTGCACATAGTGCCATGACGGTGGAAAAGGAGATTTCATGGCTGCCGTCATACGGTCCGGAAAAGCGCGGAGGAACAGCAAATTGTTCTGTATGTATATCCGACCGTCCCATAGGTTCACCGCTGGTTACTGAGCCTGATATATTGGTTGTTATGAACACACCGTCTTTTGACAGATTTGAACATGCAGTAAAAAGCGGGGGAAAGCTGTTTTGTGACAGCAGCATAGCTGAGCGTACATCTGAAAGAAAAGATATCGAATGTTTTTACATTCCTGCCTCATCACTTGCAGCAGAAAACCATCTTGACGGTATGGCCAATATCATTATGCTTGGAAAAATGGTAAAGGAATGTGCAGGGGAGCTCTTAGGCATAACCATTGAGAATATTGAAGAATCTTTCAGAAAGATAATTCCGAAGGCGAAGGAAAAGCTTGCAGAAAAGAATATAAAAGCTCTTGAAATCGGTATGGCGTTATAAATTTATATTAAAAGATATAAAAAAGGCACTGCATTTTCTCAGTGCCTTAAATATTGCATATTAGTCAACCTTGTAGATCCAACCGAATTCATCAGGAATCTTGCCCCACTGTATGCCTGTCATTGTATCGTAAAGCATCTGTGAAACAGGTCCGATTTTGTTGTCGTTGATTGTCATTATCTTGTCGCCCCATTTAAGGTGACCGACAGGAGAAATAACTGCGGCAGTGCCTGTACCGAATACTTCGTCAAGCTTGCCTTCGTCATAAGCCTTTGCAACTTCTTCTATAGTAATACGTCTTTCTGAAACTTTGTAGCCTTTCTTCTTGCAGATTTCAAGAGCAGATTTTCTTGTAATACCCGGAAGAACAGAACCTGTAAGCTCCGGAGTAATAACCTCGCCGTCGATTACAAAGAAGATGTTCATTGAACCAACTTCCTCGATGTATTTTCTCTCAACACCGTCAAGCCAGAGAACCTGTTCATAGTCCTGCTTTTCAGCCTCATCCTGTCCCTTAAGAGAGATTGCATAGTTTGCAGCAGTTTTAGCGAAACCTGTACCGCCTCTTACGGCTCTTACATAGTTGTTTTCAACATAAATCTTAACCGGGTTAAGTCCTGTTGAATAATAAGCACCTGATGGTGAAAGAATTATCATAAACAAATAGTGTGAAGCAGGCTTTACACCAATGTATGGGTCGGTTGAAATGATGAAAGGTCTTATGTAAAGTGAAGCGCCTTCCTGATGAGGTACCCAGTCTTTTTCAATTTCAACAAGTGTTTTAAGGGCATAAAGAGCGTCTTCTTCATTGATTTCAGGGATAACCATTCTTTCGCAGGAATTGTTCATTCTCTTGAAGTTTTCATCAGGTCTGAAAAGCTGAATGTGACCGTCAGCAGTACGGTAAGCTTTAAGACCTTCAAAGATTTCCTGTGCATAGTGGAGACACATTGCTGCAGGGGGAAGTGAAATATCACCGTAAGGAACAATTCGTGCATCGTGCCAGCCCTGACCTTCATCGTAATTCATAACGAACATATGGTCAGTAAAAATATGGCCAAAACCAAGCTTGGATTCGTCCTCAGGCTTAGCTTTTGGAGTTTTTGTAAGCTCCAGCTTAATGTCCAACATATATATCCTTCCTTTTCAATATTATTCTAACAAATATTATACTACATTATCTTTTAATTTTCAATAGCATTTTGCTAAAAAATCTGAATTTATCTGCCAATTATGAATAATTGAGAATAATTTCCTGCATTTTTAAATATTCTCTTTTGAAGTTGCATCAAATCCTTTTGTTGCAATTTATCGGAAATTGTTGTATAATTAAGTTGCAAAATAAAATTTATAGTTACTGAATATACAGAAAGGTCAAAAAAATGAGTACTCAGGAAATTTCTATGCAGTCCGTTCAGATAAAACCCCAGGGGACAAAGAAAAAAAGAAACCGGTTTAAACTGTTTTTGCTGTTTTTATTGATGTTTATACTTTTTGCCTGCGGAACCTTTTACGGCGTAGGATATTATTATATGCGTGATAAATTTCTGCCCAATACATTTATTAATTCAGCAAATTTCGGTCTTGTCACAAAAGAAAAAGCAGTAGACTTTTTATATGATTCATTAAGCGATGATTATAAAAAGGTATATACAATAAAAAAAGCAGACGGTACAGATTTTAAAATTGCATATAAGGATATATGCAGTCATCTGGATTTTGAAAAAATGATTGATAACTGCTATGATGAGCAGAATCATTGGCTTTGGTTTGTGAACCTGTTTCAAAAGGATGATTATTCCATTGATACAACATTGACCATTGATTATGACGCCATTGAAACTCAGACAGAGAATAATCTTTTTGAAAATGAAGGCAGTGAAACGCCTCAGAACGCATATATCAAGCAGGAGAATAACAAATATGTTGTTGTGCCTGAAGTGAACAGCACAACTGTTTCGGAAGACAAAAAAGATTATGTTTTAAATTATGTGAAAGATGAGATTATTGCCGGAAATACGGATATTGATGTATCAGAATTGGATTGCTATAATAAAGCTGCAATTACAAAGGACGATCTGACCGTTGTATGTGAAGAGCTTAATCAGCTGAAAAACCGTGAAATAACTATCGACTTTGGCTTCAAGCAGGAAAAAATCAAAGGCTCTGAAATGCAAAGCTGGATAGTTCTGGGCAAAAAGGATTCTGCCGAACCCTATACTGTAGATAAAAGCAAGGTTGAAGAATATGTTAAAAATCTCAATGGAAGATATAATACATACGGCAAAAACAGAAAATTCAAAACTGCAAACAATAAAACAATTACAGTCCCTCAGGGAAACGGACTTTACGGAAGATATCTTGATAACGGAAAAACAACAGAGGCAATTATCTCAGCAGTAAAATCGGGAAATTCCACAACTGTGACACCTGCCTATAAAACCGTTGGCGGTTATTGCTATACAAATAATGAAGACTGGCAGAACAGTTCAGATATCGGAAATACATATATTGAAATTGACCTTGCAAAGCAGACACTATGGTATTTTGAAAATGGTAAAAAAGTTTTAACTGCCGGCATTGTATCAGGTCTTGCGGGAAAATCCGAAACACCCGTGGGAGTGTATTCTGTTATAGAAAAAGAGCAGAATCAGCTGTTACAGGGTACATTGTCAGACGGAAAGCCCTGGCAGGAATATGTAAATTATGAATTTGTTTTAAACTTCAATGGTATAAATATATCAGATTCTTCAAAGCAGAAGAAATTCGGCGGTACTGTTTATAAGAAGAGCGGAACACAAGGCGGATATGTAAGTATCTCCCAGAAGGATTCAAAGACATTGTTTGATAAGGTGCAGAAGGGAACGCCCTGCGTGATATATAAATAAAAAAGTGAGCACTTTGACGTGCTCACTTTTGTTTTATGTATGAGTTATAATATAAGGAATAACATAGGTTATAATGCTCATAATTATTGTTGCAAGAACAAGACCCAACAAAATTGCAGGTACGGCTTTTTTTGTTTTTACTTCCAGCAGGCTTGCTATAAGAGCACCTGTCCATGCACCTGTTCCCGGCAAAGGTATTCCAACGAAAAGCACCAGTCCCCAGAATTCGAATTTTTTTATTTTGTCCGATTTTGACATTGCACGGTTTTCAAGTTTAATGGCTATCTTGCTGAAATGCTTTGTAGTTTTCATCCATTGCAGGATTTTGTTTATAAATAAAAGAATGAATGGTATAGGAATGATGTTTCCTATAATACATATTATCAAAGCTTTTATGTAAGGTATCTTGAAAAGTGCTGCGGCAATCAGACCGCCTCGCAGCTCCAGAATAGGAACCATTGAAATAATAAAAGTTATAAGCTCTTTGGGAAGTCCGTCAAGATTTGCGGCGAACCAGTTTACTAATGAATCTACCATATCTGTTCCTTTCTCATATAAAATTTATAACTGTAATTTTAATAATATCATAATGCCGTTGAAAAGTAAAGGGAATAACTTAAATTTAATAAATTTTAAGAAAATAATTATAACTTTATTTGTCTGAATAAATTAAATTTTATAAATACTATTGAAAATTTTCTGAAAATAATATATACTATATGTAGGATAAAATACATAAAAGGAGGAGTGTTTCTGCTTGCGGAAACATAGTGACAGATATGAAAACATTTTTGAAAATTCTTGTTGTGGTATTGGCGGCTGTAGATTTGGTATTGGTGGCAAAAGCAGTCAGCAGTATTTTTTCCACAAGATTGAGCAAATATTATAATACAGAGGAAATTTAGCATAAATCATAGGGATTTTTAAAGCCTTGGGTTAAACTTTTGTTTGACTTGAGGCTTTTTTGTATAATGCAGGTTTCATAGGAAAAAATATTTTATAAAATATTTTTAATTTTTTATAAAGAAAGGATTTTTGCTATGAAAAAAACAGCTGTAGAAGATATTTGTGCTATGGAAATAATTGATTCAAGAGGAAACCCTACCGTTCAGGCAGAGGTAACTCTCGCTGACGGCAGCGTGGGTGTGGGAGTTTCACCAAGCGGTGCGTCAACAGGACAGTTCGAGGCTTGTGAGCTGAGAGATAATGATATGAACAGATACGGCGG
>JBJFBR010000045.1:5596-11675 GCA_051888545.1 Oscillospiraceae bacterium | reverse complement strand
GGTGCACATTCTTCCAACGGTCTTGATGTTCAGGAATTTATGATTATGCCTGTGGGTGCGGAATGTTTTTCGCAAGGCTTGCAGTGGTGCTGTGAGGTGTATCATACTCTGGCAAAAATATTGAAAAATCAGGGACTATCCACCGCTGTGGGAGATGAAGGGGGCTTTGCACCGGAAATAACAGCCGATTATGAGGCTCTGGATCTGATATGCAGTGCAATTACTCAGTCGGGATATACCCTGGAAAGCGATTTCTGCCTTGCATTGGATGCAGCGGCAAGCGAGTGGAAGTCGGATAAACAGGGGGAATATCTGCTGCCCAAAAGCAAAAGTAAATATTCTGCCGAACAGCTTGTGAACCATTGGGATAATCTTTCGGAAAAATATCCTATACGCTCTATTGAAGACCCTCTTGATGAGGAGGATTGGCAGGGCTGGAGATATATGACGGAAAAACTGGGTAAACGTTTGCAGCTTGTGGGAGATGACCTGTTTGTTACAAATACCAGAAGACTTGAACGAGGCTTTTCTGAAAATGCCGCTAACGCTGTATTGATAAAACCAAATCAGATCGGTACGGTTTCCGAAACGATAAAAGCGGTGGTTACAGCTAAAAATCATGGCTATAATGCAGTTCTTTCTCATCGTTCAGGTGAAACTGAAAATACTGCTGTGGCTGATTTGTCTGTAGCTTTGAATGTAGGTCAGATTAAAACAGGAGCACCCTGCCGAGGCGAACGTACTGCCAAATATAATAGATTATTAAAAATTGAAAAGCAAATATATACACTTTCTGGTGATAAATATGGAAAATGTTTTAGATAAAATGGGTATTGACAGAATGCGATATTAATGTTATCATTTTTATTAGGAGAAGATTTTAAAGTGATAGATGATTATAGGAGGAAAATATGAAAACTGAATTTCTGCCTGAATGGGAAGGATTCGTTCCGGGAAAATGGAGCGATGAACCGGTCAATGTGAGAGATTTTATACAGAGAAACTATACTTTGTATGAAGGAGATGACAGTTTCCTTGAAGGTCCTACTGAGGCTACCCAAAAGCTTTGGGGCGAGGTTCTGGACCTTATGCAAAAGGAACGTGAAGCTGGCGGTGTTCTTGATATGGACACAAAAATCGTTTCAACAATAACTTCACATCCTGCAGGATATATTGATAAAGACTTGGAACAGATTGTAGGTTTGCAGACTGATAAGCCGCTGAAAAGATCATTGCAGCCTTTCGGCGGAATAAGAATGGCGCAGAAGGCTTGTAAAGAAAACGGCTATGAAGTAGATCCAGAAGTCGTTGATATTTTCACAAAATACAGAAAAACTCATAATCAGGGCGTGTTTGACGCTTATACACCTGAAATGCGTCTTGCAAGACACGCAGGAATAATCACAGGACTGCCTGACGCTTACGGAAGAGGCAGAATTATCGGCGACTACAGAAGAGTTGCACTTTATGGTATTGACCTTTTGAAGCAGGATAAGCAGGAACAGCTTGATACTTCACTTGCAAGAATGACTTCAAAGAATATCAGACTTCGAGAAGAACTTGCCGAACAGCTGAGAGCTCTGGACGAACTTAAAGAGCTTGGTGAAATTTACGGCTGTGATATTTCATGCCCTGCAAAGAATGCCAAGGAAGCAGTACAGTGGCTATATTTCGGATATCTGGCTGCTGTTAAGGAGCAGAACGGTGCTGCAATGTCAATCGGAAGAACATCTACTTTCCTTGATATTTATATTCAGCGTGACCTTGAAAGAGGAGTTATAACAGAAAAAGAAGCACAGGAGCTTATTGACCATTTCATTATGAAGCTTCGTCTTGTTAAATTTGCAAGAACTCCTGAATATAATTCACTGTTCTCAGGGGATCCTACATGGGTAACTGAGTCTATCGGCGGTGTAAGTATCGACGGTGTGCCCATGGTTACAAAGAATTCATTCAGATATCTCCATACTCTGGATAATCTCGGTACTGCCCCGGAACCGAATCTTACAGTACTCTGGAGCAAAAAACTTCCTCAGAATTTTAAAAAGTACTGCGCAAAAATGTCAATAAAAACTTCATCAATCCAGTATGAAAATGATGATATCATGAGAGCAGAACATGGTGACGATTATGCTATTGCCTGCTGTGTTTCATCAATGGTTGTGGGTAAGGAAATGCAGTTCTTCGGTGCAAGAGCAAACCTTGCAAAGTGTCTGCTTTATGCTATAAACGGCGGTGTTGATGAACGCCAGAAAATTCAGGTCGGACCCAAATATCGTCCTGTTGAAGGAGATTATCTTGACTTTGACGATGTTATGTCAAAATATGATGATATGATGGAATGGCTTGCAGGACTTTATGTAAATACCCTGAATGTTATCCACTATATGCACGATAAATACAGCTATGAAAGAGTTCAGATGGCTTTGCATGACAGAGATGTAAAGAGATATTTTGCAACAGGTATTGCAGGACTTTCAGTTGTTGCCGATTCACTTTCAGCAATAAAATATGCAAAGGTAAAATGTATCCGAGACGAAGACGGAATTGTTGTTGATTATCAAATTGAGGGAGATTTCCCGAAATACGGCAACAATGACAGCAGAGTTGATGATATTGCAGTTGATATTGTTCACCGCTTTATGAATAAGATCAGAAAGCATCACACATATCGTGACAGTATCCCGACAATGTCTATTCTGACCATTACTTCTAATGTTGTATATGGCAAAAAGACAGGAAACACTCCTGACGGAAGATCACAGGGCGTGCCTCTGGCACCGGGAGCAAATCCAATGCACGGACGTGATACCCACGGTGCGGTTGCTTCCCTTGCATCTGTAGCTAAGCTTCCGTTCAAGGACGCACAGGACGGAATTTCAAACACATTTTCAATTATTCCTGACGCTTTGGGCAAGGATGCACAGGTGTTTGTAGGAGATATTGATATAGAAAGTATTTCAAGAGAGCTGAATGAAAAATGAGTATTAATGTAACAAAAGATGACGAAAACGGTGAACTTGACGACCTTGTAAGCGTTATTGACAGACTTATTGAGCAGGGTGACCAGAGAATACACCTGCAGGTTGACAAGCTTGAAGACGGAATAAAAATTACTACAGCCATGAGCGATGAGTGCAAAAACGGTGCATGTTGTCAGCCTACTGAGCTTATGGACGAAGAAGATGAAATTTAGGAGGTTACTTTATGACAAATCCAAACGAAAAGCAGATCGACAATCTTGTTGAACTTATTGACGGCTATGCAGAAAAAGGCGGACATCATCTGAATGTCAACGTATTCAACAGAGAGACACTTATTGATGCACAAAAGCACCCTGAAAAATATCCTCAGCTTACTGTAAGAGTATCAGGATATGCTGTAAACTTTGTAAAGCTTACAAAGGAACAGCAGGACGATGTTATTTCAAGAACATTCCATAACAAAATATGATTAAAAGTTGAAAGCAGGATATATATTCTGCTTTCTTTTAGTTGGTTTTTATTGAGAGGTGTAATTTTGGAAGGATATATTCATTCCACCGAAAGCTTTGGCACAGTTGACGGTCCGGGGATAAGATTTGTGGTATTTATGCAGGGCTGTCCTATGCGCTGTCTTTATTGTCATAATCCCGATACATGGGAAATTGAAACAGGCACAAAACGCTCTGTTGACAGCATTCTGGAGGAATATGATTCATACAAGGAGTTTCTGCACAGCGGAGGAATAACCTGTACAGGGGGCGAACCGCTTTTGCAGATTGACTTTGTAATTGAGCTTTTCGAAAAGGCAAAGGAAAAAGGTATTCATACCTGCCTTGATACTTCCGGAGTTACCTTCCGGCCCGATAATGAGAATGTGGTACAGAAGTTCAAAAGGCTTTTAAAGGTAACGGATATTGTAATGCTGGATATAAAGCATATTGATTCCGAAAGACACCGGCTTCTCACAGGTCACAGCAATGAAAATATACTCGCTTTTGCACAGCTTATATCAGACCAAGGTGTAGAGCTTTGGATAAGGCATGTTGTTGTTCCCGGAGTTACTGACAATGAAGAGTATCTTCATAAGCTGGGCTATTTTATCGGCGGACTGAAAACCTTGAAAGCTCTGGATGTTTTGCCGTATCATACAATGGGCAAGGAAAAATATAAAAAGCTGGGTATTCCGTATCCATTGGGAAATACACCTGCAGCAGATAAGGATAAGGCTGCATGGGCAAGAGATATTATTATGGACGGTCTGAAAGAAAGGCTGAAAAAATAGTTTGTAAATTTTTTAATAAACACTTGCTTTTTTTTGAATTATATGATATACTATTAAAAGTTATCTGATATTAAAGGCAATTGGGTTATGATTGCTTAATATTCTTATAAAAATTAATGGAAAGGAAAATGATAAAATGGGCGTACCTCAGATTATTGCAGGAGTTATACTTATTATTGCCAGCGTGCTTATAACACTTCTTGTATTGGCACAGGAAAGCAAAGACCAAGGTCTTTCATCAGCTATCGGCGGCGGAGCTAATGATTCTTTCTATGAAAAGAATATGAGCAGAACTCGTGATGCAAAGCTTTCAAAGCTTACAAAAATCCTGGGAATTGTATTGGTTGTTGTAACTTTGGTTGTTGATGTTTTAATAGTTTTAAAGAAATAATTCAAAGCCCTGCAAAACGCAGGGCTTTTACTTTTAATGGAGAAAGATTATTATGTATTGTGCTAACGGAATTTTAGAAAAATTAAAACCGCTTTTTGAATTTGCTATGGAGGATTTGACTATACCTTCAATTCTGGCGGGAAAATGCGGAAATGCGTACTGTGATAACATTGAAAATCCAACTTCCGCTGTACTTGTTATTGATGATTATTACTATCTTGCAGGAACTGCGAACATTATAGACAGCCTTATAAAGTTGGTGGGGGACAATGAAAAAGCCATATTTGTTCCGGACAATGAAGAAGTATGGTGCAAGGCTTTAGAGAGATTCGGCAAAAAGCTTGTAAGATGTGAACGCAAGCGTACAGTTTTGCCAAAGGAATTTGACGCAAAGGTATTAGAAGAAATCAAAGAAAAGGAAAAGAACTTTCCTGAGCTTGAACTTATGCCCATAGACGAGAATTTTTATAATGAAGCTCTGAAAGAAAAATGGTCGGTGCCGTTGGTTGGAAATTTCAGAAATTATAATGACTTCAAAGACAATGCTATTGGGTTTATTTTAGCTAAAGAGGGTAAAATTATAGCAGGAACATCAACATTTGCTTATCTGGGCAATGATGTGGATATTGAGGTCACAACCCGTAAGGAATACCGTGGCCAAGGGCTTGCACAGATAACTTCTGCTGCATTTATTCTGGAATGTATGAAAAGGGGAGTTACTCCTCATTGGGACGCAAGAAATGACGCATCTCTTGCCATTGCAAAGCATATGGGATTTGAATATGAAAAAAGCTATGTAAGCTTTGAGTTTGAAAATTAAGGGATAGATATGAAAATTGATTACAAGAAACTTATTTATAACAAGCTGAAAAAATCGGGCAAAAAGCCGGTGACATTCAAAGAGCTGTTAAAGCATTGCAGGAAAAAGCATTTTGATTTTGACAAGTTCGTTAAGACTGTAGATAAAATGAAATCAAAGGGTGAAATAGTGGAGGATAAATGGGGGTTCCGGCTTGTTGACCGAAAAAAGCTCAAAAAGTGTGAGATTGTCAAGCTGAACAAGACCTATGGATTTGCCCGGGACTGCGAAACAGGAGAGGAAATTTTTATTGTGGGCAAGTATCTGAAGGGTGCGATGCCGCAGGATATTGTACTGGTGAGGACTTTTGAGGGTATGGGAGAATGCCTTGAAGGGGAGGTTATGGAAATCCTCGAGGAGAATTTCTCAAAGTTCACAGGACTTATTGTTGAAGAATTTGGTGAGCTGAAAATTGTGCCTGACACCCTTTCAAAATATGCTATGGATTTTGATAATTCTTTTGGCCTTGAGCTGCACGAGGGTGACAAAGTACTTGCGGAAATTACAAAGCGTGGAGAAAAGCATTCACAGCATGAGTGCAGAATAATATCTTCATTCGGCAG
>JBJFBR010000045.1:0-5496 GCA_051888545.1 Oscillospiraceae bacterium | reverse complement strand
AACAGAGTTGTTCCGATGCTGCCGAAAGAGCTTTCAAACGGAATATGCTCCCTTAATCCACAGGAAGACAGATTGGCTTTTTCTGCGCTTATAAATCTGGATAACAGCGGAGAAATTATAGACTATACATTCAAAAAGACTATAATCCGTTCAAGAGTTAAAGGTGTTTACTCAGAAATCAATCAGCTGCTGAAAGGTGAAAAGCCAGAATGTTTAATTAATAAATATGCAGAAGTTCTGGACTATATACCAATTATAAAAGAGCTGGCAGACAAGCTTAATGAGAAAAAAACAAAGCGTGGTGCTCCTGAGCTGAAATCTGCCGAGAGTATTCTTGTGATTGATGACAGGGATATCTGCGTGGATGTTTTGCCGAGAAGTTCAGGTGAGAGTCAGGAGATCATTGAGAATTTTATGCTTACGGCAAACGAATGTGCCGCACGGTTTGGATTGGATAACGGTCTGCCTTTTGTGTATCGTGTTCATGAACCTCCCACTGAGGAGAAAAATGAAATACTCAAAGATGAGCTGACAAAGCTGAATGTACCTTACGACGCAAACAAACCAATCAAGCAGAAAGAAATGTGTGAAATTCTTCGCAATGTGCAGGGAACAGACAAGGAAATGATTGTTAATAATCTGGTGCTTCGTTCTATGTCAAAGGCAAGATATGATGTTGAGCCTTTAGGGCATTTTGGTTTGGCGCTTAATGACTATGCTCATTTTACTTCTCCTATCAGACGGTATCCCGACCTGACCATTCACCGAATTATGAGTACATTTTTGGAGGGGAATACAGCTGAGCAATGCAATGTTAAGTTTCAGAAGTTTGTTCACGCATCTGCTGACCAGTCAACAAACACCGAGCTTGTGGCAATGACTGTTGAACGAGACTGCGAGGACTGTTACAAAGCGGAATATATGAGTTCTCACATTGGTGAGGAATATGACGGAGTGATATCTTCGGTTACGGATTTTGGATTTTTTGTATTGCTGGAAAATACCTGTGAGGGGCTTGTGCGTACCGATGTATTGGATGACGGCGAGTATTTTTATGACGGTTCAGGCTGTCTGAAAAATATGAACACGGGAAGTACCTATTCAGTAGGCAATTCTGTTCGCATTAAGGTACTTGATGCCAATGTCAATTCCGGGAAAATTGATTTCACCCTGGCATAGGTATGCCAAGGTATCGTGACAAAAAAAGAGCTGCTGAAATTTATCAGCAGCTCTTTAGTTTTATTAATCAGGTATCATCGTGAACAGTTTCAACCTTTGCGATTGCCCATTTTTTAACACGGATTTTACTTCTGTCTCCGCCGGTTTCAATAACAACGGTATCATCCTTGATTGAATATACAATTCCGATAATTCCGCCGTTTGTTACAACTTCATCGCCGACTTCAAGGGCATCTCTCATTGCAGCTTCTTTTTTCTCCTGCTTTTTCTGAGGACGAATAATAAAGAAGTAGAAAAATACCAAAAGCAAAACCAAAGGAATGATTGTTACCAGCAAACTGCTGCCTGTTGAGGCATTATTTGCTGAAAATAATGTGAAATCAAACATTTAATAAACCTCCAAATACATTCATTAAAAAATATTGTATCACATTAATTCAATAATTACAATAGTGTTCACAAATTGTTTTCAACTTAAAAGGATTATTTATTCTTATCCTGAATATATTTGTCGATTGATGCAGCTGCTGTCTTTCCTGCACCCATTGCAAGAATAACTGTTGCAGCACCTGTTACAGCGTCACCGCCTGCATATACGCCTTCTTTTGTAGTAGCCATATCATCTTCGTTAACAATAAGGCAGCCGTGATTATTGGCATCAAGGCCCGGAGTTGTGCTTCTGATAAGCGGGTTAGGTGAAGTACCGATTGACATAATTACTGTGTCCACATCAAGAACAAAGTTAGAGCCTTCAACAGCCTTTGGACGTCTTCTTCCGCTTTCATCAGGTTCGCCCAGTTCCATTTTAATACATTCCATACCTGAAACATGGCCGTTTTCATCGCCGAGGATTTGAACAGGATTGTTGAGTACCATAAACTCAATGCCTTCTTCCATAGCGTGATGAACTTCTTCACGTCTTGCAGGCATTTCTTCAAGTGAACGTCTGTAAACTATGTAAACGTGTTCGGCACCAAGACGCATTGCAGATCTTGCAGCGTCCATAGCTACGTTACCGCCGCCGACAACTGCCACTGATTTTGAATGCATAATAGGTGTGTCATATCCGTCAACATAGGCTTTCATAAGATTGATTCTTGTAAGATATTCGTTTGCGGAATATACGCCTACCAAAGCTTCGCCGTCAATTCCCATAAAACGGGGAAGACCGGCGCCGGAACCGATGAATACAGATTCAAATCCGTCATTCAGAAGCTCGTCAACAGAAAGTACCTTGCCGATAACCATATCTGTCATTACCTTAACGCCCATTTCTTTAAGACCGTCAATTTCTTTTTGAACTATAGCCTTTGGAAGTCTGAATTCAGGAATACCATACATAAGAACGCCGCCTGCTGTATGGAATGCTTCAAAGATAGTTACGTCATAACCGAGTTTTGCAAGGTCGCCTGCACAGGTAAGACCTGAAGGACCTGCGCCTACAATAGCTACCTTGTGACCGTTTGGAACAGGCTTTTCAACATCAACCTTTTTGTCAGCCATATAATCGGCACAAAATCTTTCAAGACGTCCGATTGCTACAGGTTCACCCTTAATGCCTCTTACGCACTTTCCTTCGCACTGGTTTTCCTGAGGACATACACGTCCGCTGATTGCAGGAAGGCTGTTTGTTGAATGAATGATCTTATAAGCTTCTTCAAATTCTCCTGCTGCAACTTTTGCAATAAAATCAGGAATCTTAACGCCTACAGGGCATCCGCTTACACAAGGCTTGTTTTTGCAGTTAAGACATCTTGTAGCCTCTTCCATAGCTTCTTCTTTTGTATATCCCAAAGTAACTTCTTTAAAGTTTCTTGCTCTTACCTTTGGGTCCTGTTCACCTATTGGGGTCTTTTTCAAACTCATATTAGGCATTATCTTACACCTCCGGTCAATCTGCATACATGGTCTTTTTCAGTTTGTTTATATGTTGAATTACGTTTCATAAGTTCATCGAAATCTACTTTGTGACCGTCGAAGTCAGGACCGTCAACGCATGCATACTTGATCTGACCGTCAACAGTTACACGGCAGCCGCCGCACATTCCTGTTCCGTCGACCATAATCGGATTAAGTGAAACAAGAGTTTTAATGTTGTATGGTTCAGTTGTCTTGCTGACAAACTTCATCATCGGAACAGGTCCGATAGCAATAACTTCATCGTATTTTGCTCCGCTGTCAATAAGTTCCTGAAGTTTTTGAGTAACCAAGCCGTTGAAACCGTATGAACCGTCATCGGTGCAGATATATAAATCAGATGAAACATCCTTCATCTCGTCTTCGAGGATGATGATATCCTTAGTTCTGAAGCCGGCGATAAGATCAACCTGAACGCCCATATTGTGAAGCTTTTTAGCCTGAGGATAAGCGATTGCACAGCCAACGCCTCCGCCTATAACTGCAACCCTCTTAATATCCTTTTCATATTCTGTAGCGATGCCAAGTGGTCCTACAACGTCAAGAATGAAGTCGCCTTCATTAAGCTCGCCAAGACGCATGGTTGATGCACCGATCTTCTGGAAAATAATTGTGATTGAGCCTTTTTCTCTGTCATAGTCAGCGATAGTCAAAGGGATTCTTTCACCTTTTTCGTCAACTCTGTAAATGATGAATTGTCCTGCTTCGGCTTTTTTCGCAATAAAAGGAGCTTCAATTTCCATTAAAGTAACCTGGTCATTAAGCTCTCTTTTCTTTAGTATTTTAAACACTTTGAACCCTCCTGAAAAATAATATTAACAAATTCATTATAGCAAGTGCTAAGTTTGTTAATGATATTATATAACATTTACTCTAAAATTGCAAGTATTTTAAACACATATTATAAAATTTTATATAAAATTCTGACACGGATTGACAAAATTCGAAGTGCAAACCGGTTATATATTAATGCGGAGGTGAATAAATTTAATTAACGTCAGAAAATTGAGAGGTTTTTGCTATGGGCAAATCAAGGAAACTTGCCAGAGGAAAGCTGTCAGCTGTATCGGCTACAATTTTTTCCGGAATATGGGCATTTATAGTTGTTTTTGCGGTTATGCTTTTGTTTGCCTTTATAATCACAAAAATTGATGTGGGTGACAAAGTCGTATCGGTTATGTCAAGTATTGCACTGTGTGCCGGTGCATATGCAGGAGGATATATAAGTGCGAGGAAACGCCGCAGCAACGGGCTTTTAATGGGCATTCTGTGCGGACTTTTTATATTTCTTGTGATATTGACTGTGGGAAGCTTGTTTGTTAAGTCTATGGGTGGTTCATCGCCTTCATTAAAGCTGATTTTAGTGCTTATTTGCGGCGGAATAGGAGGAGTTGTAGGAGTGAACTCCAGAAACGGGAAGTTTATGAAATAAATAATTTATATGTCATTCATAATATGTTCATATAAATAAGCTGAGTGTATGCTATAATGATATTAATAATAAATATGGAGGTTTGTATTATGAAACATATTAAAGTTGTTAATAAAGCAAATTTAAAGGATTCAGCTGAAAAAGGCGGATGCGGAAACTGTCAGGCTTCATGTCAGTCAGCTTGCAAAACATCCTGCACAGTTGCTAATCAGCAGTGCGAAAAAGACGCATAATTTATTATTCTATGCCATAAAGGGACAGCTTATGTCCCCTTTATTGTAAAGGGGCATTTTATGTCCCTTTAATTTTTTGTAAGAACTATTTTTAGCTATTGAAAGGCGGAATTTTATGATACATAAGTACAGACTCAATGGGACAAACATCCTTTTGGATGTGAACAGCGGAATGGTTAGTGCTGTTGACGATCTCACCTATGATTTGTTGGATAATGTTGAACCTCCCTTTGAAGAGAACTGCCCGGAATTTGTATTGAACAAGCTTTCAAAGGCATATCCTGCTGAGGACATAAAAGAATGCTATGATGAAATTGTAAGTCTTTACAAAGATGGTGTATTGTTCAGTGAAGATGACTATGAAAAATATGCTAAGAAAGCTATTCCTTCACCAATAAAAGCTATGTGCCTGCATATTTCTCATGACTGTAACCTCAGATGCAAATACTGTTTTGCATCAACAGGAGATTTCGGCAAGGGAAGAAAGCTTATGGATTTTGCCACAGGTAAAATGGCTATAGATTTTCTCCTTGAAAAATCGGGCAACAGAAAATTCCTTGAAGTTGACTTCTTTGGCGGAGAGCCTTTGATGAACTTTGATGTTGTAAAACAGATTGTGGAGTATGCACGTTCAAAGGAAAAAGAATACGGCAAGACCTTCCGTTTTACAGTGACAACAAACGGTATGCTTATGGACGATGATACCATAGACTTTATAAACAAGGAAATGAACAA
>JBJFBR010000044.1:0-3937 GCA_051888545.1 Oscillospiraceae bacterium | reverse complement strand
GGGAGAGACTGATCCTTCAAAGGGAAAATTTGAAGCGGTTCTTCAGGAAATATTGGATAAGAAGTCTGAAACAGACTAACCAGACATCCTGAAAACAACGTAGCAAAATATATTGAATTTCCGGTTCAGGCACATATGCTTTAATTGCTTTTTGTGCCCTGAAAAATTGAAAGGAATAATAATAATGAAAAGCATATATCGTCTGACGGTTCGCGGATATGAACTTGATTCATTCGGACATGTAAACAACGCAGTATATCTGCAGTATGCCGAGGCAGCTAAATGGGATTTTTTCAGCAAGCTGGGCGTATTGGATAAAATGCAGGAGCAGGACTATTTCCCTGTTGTCCTTGAAAACCGTCTGCGGTATATGCATGAGCTGCGTATGATGGATAATGTGCTGATAGAAACTACATGGATATGCAAAAACAGCATTATGGAATATGTGCATGTGATGCGTAATGAAAAAACAGGTCAGATTGCTTGTAAAGTAAGCGGAAAGCTTGTTTATTTAAATAAAGAACGCATTATTTGTGATATCCTGATTTCATCAGACAACTTATGGAGTGTACTGAAAATGAAGATAGAAACTAAACAAAACTGCATTTGGATTAGTGAAGCAGACTCCCCCGAAGCAATTTTTAAAGACAGGGAAAATCTGCTTGAGCTAATAGCACAGCAAGAATGTGCAATTCTGGTTGTTGAACCGGCAGATTCTTTTAAAATGCCGCAGGATTCAGAACAGTGTAAATCAATTACTGCATTTTTCAGAGAACTTCCTGTACTGACTATCATTGCCGGTACAGCATTTGAAAAAGCAGATATTGATTCGCTTATGCTGTTTGATATTCGTCTGGGCTGTTCGGATTACGCAATTTCCAAAGATACAGTGCTTAGTGCTGAGAAACTTGGAGCAATGGTTATTCCCATGGGTCCCGAAAACACTGACAAGCAGCTGGAAATGATGCAGTGCATAAAAAGCACTGTACTTTGTTCCACATCATCATATGCGTTACTTTTAGCAGAAGAGATTCAAAAAAGAGGAATTAAAGACAAGATTTATCTTAAAAAAGGTGTAATCGGTTCAGAACGCTGGAGCCAAAAAATGCGTGACAGCATTTCCAATTCTCTTGGAATTGAACTATATGATATCTATTGCCTGACAGAAATCTACGGACCGGGCATTGGTATCAGCTGCAAATACAACAGCGGTATCCACTATTGGGACGATTATATTTATCTTGAAATAATCGATCCAGTTACCGGTGAAAATGTTCCTGACTCTGAAAAGCGGCTCTAAAACTTTACCTCCCGTTTCAATCTCAATCAGCTGATTAAGCTCAGCTGTTTATTTTTGCTTACTCATTATTGCCCGTAAACTTATCTTTGCTACATAATCTCTTCCAACAGAATCGGGATGTCTTTATAAATGCACAAAAAAGCAACTAAGAATACTCTCAGTTGCTTTTATGTGGATTATATTTTTAATATTTATCTATCCTTAATGATAATAATGAAAAAATGTTAAGCAATGACTATTAGCATATTCACGGCAAGCTTTAAGATTAATCTGTCGGATTGAATTATTTAAATATAATTATTCTAACCGCTTATCTTTTCAAAATGAGCATAGAAATATTTACTGTTTGACATTGTTACAGTAAGCTGCCTTTTTGTGGATACAGTATCTCCTGCTTTATTTGTCCATCCTGTAAACTTGTATCCGTCTTTCGGAATAGCTTCAATTGCAACACTTTCTCCATGTACATGATATCCTGTAACTTTTGAAACGCTTCCTCCTTCATCAGCTGCATAAACGCCCAGATAATGATATGATGTTGAGTTGGTTTCGTCAAATACAGGCTGATACTTCACATCTTCATTTACATAGAAGTTATATGTAGGTCTTCTGCTTACTAAAATATTAGTTCCTACAATCTTCCAGCCTACAAACTGGTATCCTTCATCGGGGACTGCTGTTATACTTGCTTTTTCTCCCTCTAAGTATTCTCTTATATAATCTCCGGTAAAACTTCCATATGCGCCGTCAACTAATTCAACAGTATGATAAGGAATCTTTTCAAAGTGAGCATAGAAATATTTACTGTTAGAGATACTTACAGTAAGCTGGCTTTTTGTAGATACAGTATCTCCTGCTTTATTTGTCCAACCAGTAAATCTATATCCTTTCTTAGGAGTAGCTTCTATCGGAACGCTTTCTCCATGTACGTGATATCCTGTCACTTTAGAAACGTTTCCGCCCTCATCTGCACTATATACTCCGAGATAATGATATACGGCTGAATTTTCCTTATCAAATACAGGCTGATATGTAACATCTTCTGTCACATAAAAATTGTATGTGGCTCTGCGGCTTACCAAAATATTTGTTCCATAAATCTTCCAGCCTACAAACTTATATCCTTCATTTGGTGTTGCTGTAATAGATGCTTTGGAACCATCATTATATGTTCTTGTTGAGGATCCTGAGAATGTACCATTCTGTCCTTTAACAAGTTTAACGGTATGTTTAGTTGATTTTTTCACAAATTGCGCATGCAGCTCTATATTATCAATATCATTAAAATGCTTATATGGATTATCGGTGCTTATTACATTGCCGTCACCGTCTTTCCAACAATCAAATACATAACCTTCTTCATTAGGTTTTGCTTCTAAAGTTATTATATTATATTTTCCATAATATCCTGTCTTACCCTGTAAAGCTGTTCCATAAGGACCGCAATCAACTGTTACATGATAATATATATGTTTAAAATGAGCATACAAATTAATATCACTTTTAATATTAAATGAATATTCTGGATCTGTCGAAAGCAATTCACCGTATTTGCCATTAGTCCATCCAGTAAATTTATAATTGCTCTGAGGATAAGCCGTTTCTGTAATAAGAGCATTGTCTCGGTAAGGCCAAACTCCACCTATTGAACCTTCTACATGTCCAAAATCCGAATCACAATCTACTGTGAATATATGATATCCGTCAATTGCTTCAAATTTAGGATAAAGCTTAATATTATTGTCAACTTTAAAGGTATATAATTCATCTGTTGAAACAGGAACTCCTCTAAATGAACTATTAGTATACCATGCCTTAAAGACATAATTACTGTTACCGATTGCTTGTAAAGTTATAGAATCGCCTGGCTTAAATGAACCATATTTAAAGGAAATTGAATTAGATCCCAAACCCGTAAAAAGTATTCGACTACATCCCATAGTTTTTATAGCTTCTACACTATACTCAGTTGCACCATCTTTTATAAACTTTGGATAAAGGCTGGTAAGTCCCTTAAGATCAAATGAATATTTAGTTGATGTTGATAAAGGATCACCTACACAAGCTGAATTATTATACCATCCCTTAAATGTATATCCATCTTCTCCAAAAACTTCAAGTGTGGTATTGCCGGCATAATATTGACCGTATTCAAATTCCTTGTTTATATTATCTGCTGTAGAAATCAATATTTTCTTGCATCCTTCAGTTTTTGGTACTGTCAAATAGTACTTTTCATCCTTTACAAAATTAGCATAAAGAACAGTATCATCTGAAAGGGTAAATGTATAAGTTTCATCAGTATTGAAAATATCACCGTTTTCACTCTTCGACCAACCAAGGAACTTATGTCCGGAATTTGCACTTGCTGTAATTGTAATTTGTGTTCCGGTGGCATACTTACCATTATCGGCTGTTGAAATAATTGTTCCGTAAGCAATGTTATTTGTCTCAACATTGAATGTACTATAATTATCTGTATTAATTACAGGTGAAAAGTCATCACTTACTGCTGCAAGATCTGCAATATAAATTGTACCTGTTGCTGGAGTTGTCTTGCAGTTGCTTTCATTACCGTTTATATACATTTCAATATCTGAAATGCTTGAACCGTTAAAGCTATAGCTGTTTGAATAA
>JBJFBR010000043.1:1426-3946 GCA_051888545.1 Oscillospiraceae bacterium | reverse complement strand
TATTAAATAATAAAATAACGGCAGAGACTTGAATCTCTGCCGTTTGTTTTGTAGAATTATTATTTTTAGCTTTTGTTTTTTTCTTTGTTATGCTTATAATTAAGATAAGACTCAAGTATAATCGTTGCGGCTACAGTATCCACAACAGCTTTTCTGTTTTTGCCGCGAACATTAGTTTCGTTCAATATCTGATGAGCTGTTACTGTGGTAGAACGCTCGTCCCACATTATAACGGGACATTCCACAAGTTCTTTTAGCATATCCGCAAAATCCTGGCATTTCTGTGCCCTTGGGCCAAACGAACCGTTCATGTTTTTGGGAAGCCCTACAACTATCTCTCCTACTTCATATTCTTTTGCGGTATCTGCAATTTTTCTTGCTAAAATTTCTGCTCGTCTTTCTTCTATTGTGCCTATGGGGGAGGCAAGAAATTCGGTACGGTCAGATACAGCAAGACCTGTTCTTACGTCACCGTAATCCACAGCCATTATTTTCATAACAATCGTCCTTTCATTAAACATAAGCTAATTGTAACATATAATTTTACTATTTACAATACTTAAAACGTCTTGACTTGTATGACTGATTTATGTTACATTAATTATAAAAGAAGAAAAAGAAAGTAAGGCTTAAATATATGAAACAAATTATTTTTGTAACCGGCGGAGCAGGGTTCATTGGTTCAAATTTTATTTTTTATATGCTTAATAAATATCCCGATTATAGAGTTATTTGTCTTGATAAGCTTACATATGCGGGAAATATCTCTACTCTGAATTCTATATCAGAAAATCCTAATTTTAGATTCGTACAGACTGATATTTGTGACCGTAAAGATGTATATAATCTGTTTGATCAAGAACATCCGGATATAGTTGTAAATTTTGCAGCTGAATCACATGTTGATCGTTCTATTGAAAATCCCAGTGTGTTTTTGAAGACAAACTTACTTGGTACAGAAGTTTTAATGGATGCCTGCTTAAAATATGGTATAAAAAGATTTCACCAGATAAGTACCGACGAAGTTTATGGTGATCTTACTTTTGATAAATCCGATTTGTCATTTACGGAAAATTCAGTACTTCGTCCCAGCAGTCCTTACAGCAGTTCAAAGGCATCCGCTGATTTGCTTGCACTTTCATATCACAGAACTTATAATCTACCTGTAACTATAAGCCGTTGTTCAAATAATTATGGACCATATCAGTTCCCGGAAAAATTAATTCCGCTTATGATTATTAATGCTTTAAATAATAAACCCTTGCCTGTATATGGTAATGGATTAAATGTACGTGATTGGATTTATGTTGAAGATCATTGTAAAGCAATAGATTTAATTATCCATAAAGGCAGCATAGGAGAGATTTATAATATTGGTGGTAATAATGAAATGAAAAACATAGACATTGTTAAAATGATTTGCGGTGAATTAGGTAAGCCAGAATCATTGATAACATATGTTGAAGATAGAAAAGGCCACGACTTGCGATATGCAGTTAATACATCAAAGATTTCTAATGAACTTGGGTGGGCTGCTGAAACAGAGTTTATCAGTGGTATTAAGAAAACAATTAAATGGTATTTAGATAATAAAAACTGGTGGGCAGAATTAATATAATTGAATTCACTATTATAAAAGACCCGACATTGTCTGTTAATAATGTCGGGCCTAGTTTTATGATAAATTTAAAGTTGATTCTTTTATTTTATTTAATGCTCCTTTTTCCAAGCGAGAAACCTGAGCTTGTGATATACCTATGCTTTTTGCCACTTCATTCTGAGTTTTACCTTGAAAAAACCTTAGATAAAGTATATTTTTTTCTCTTGGCTGAAGATCTTTTATAGCTTCTTTGATTGACAGTTCCTCCAGCCAATCAGCAGAAGTGTTTTTGTCCCCAAGTTGATCAATTACATAGAGGGTATCTCCGGCATCAGAATATACAGGCTCGTAAATTGATATAGGCTCACTCACCGATTCAAGTGCAGTTACAACATCAGCACGATTGGCATTAATCTCCTTTGAAATTTCGTCCATTGTAGGATCACGCTGAAATTGATTCAATAGTTTTTCTTTTGCCTGCATGGCTTTATATGCTGTGTCACGCATGGAGCGACTAACACGAATAGGCTTATCATCCCTGAAACTGCGTTTTAATTCTCCTTGTATCATTGGAACAGCGTATGTGCTAAAACGTACGTTTAAAGACGTATCAAAATTGTCAATAGCTTTTATAAGTCCGACAACCCCCACTTGAAATAAGTCATCAGCTGATTCTCCTCGTCCTATGAATTTCTGTATAACACTAAGCACAAGTCTCAGATTGCCGTAAATTAATCTATCCCTAGCTTTTTTGTCTCCTTGTTTAATGCGGTTAAGAAGCTCCATTTTTTCAGCTTCTTTCAATATGGGAAGCTGTTCTGTGTTTACACCGCTTATTTGAACTTTATTGTACTGCATAATAACTCCCAAATGTTTTTTTGTAATAAAATTATTACCATTTGAAAAGTTATATATACGGT
>JBJFBR010000043.1:0-1326 GCA_051888545.1 Oscillospiraceae bacterium | reverse complement strand
CCGTCCCAGTCAATATTAAGCGGTTCATCAATGGAAACTTCATTTTTATACTGAGAAGCTTTTCTAAGAAACATTAGTATCTCATTTTCTATACATCTTGATGCATAGGTTGCAAGCTTTATTTTTTTATCCGGACAAAATGTGTTTACAGCTTTTATTAAACCGATAGTACCTATAGATATAAGATCTTCAAGTCCTATGCCTGTGGATTCGAACCGTTTAGCAATGTATACCACTAATCTGAGATTATGTACAATAAGCAATTCACGGGCTTTTTTTGCATCTGTTTTTATAAGTTCAAAAGCTTTTTCCTCCTCAATTTTTGAAAGTGGAGGGGGAAGCGAGTCAGTACTGTTTATATAGTCAACAGCATTAATGGGAAGCTTTTGACGTTTAAGCAAAAAGCATATTATTTTGTGTTTAATAAAATTTAAAATTTTCATGGTTTTCTGCCTTTCTGTAGAATTATAATAACAAGCTTGGATTAAAAATAGCTTTTGCTTTTGTTGAATTGCTTTTCGTGATTCCTATACAGCACTTTACATTTTTTCGATTATTTTTACTGTCAATAATAGTGACATTTCCTTTTGAAGTTACAGCAATCAGCCCGCTTCCGTTAATTGTAGAATATGGTGTTAACCTGAAACCACTTTGTATATAATAATTATCATTATCAAGATTGTAATGATTATACAGCTCATCAGAGCTAAAAATCACAATAGGCATTCCTGTAAAAGAATCGCATAGTTTGTTTCCGCTGTCGGCTATTGCTTTCATTTCAATAGAATAATTTCCAATAGAATAGATTACTTTGTAGCTTTCTGCTTTTGATAGTTTTGTCCTTGTAAGCCATTCATAAACTGATATAATTATGTATATTAAAATTGCAGCTGCGATCATTTGAATAAGTGAAATATTTACATACACAGTAAAATTTCGCACATATATTATTTTGCTTCCTGTGCTTTGCCATATCATAAAACATATGCCTGAAAAAATAACATCCATAAAAAAATAAAGGAATATATATTTCAGGGCGTCTTTAATTTTTTTATAATTGAATGAAACAAATGTAATTACAGCAATAATAAATATCTTAAAAATAGTAATAAGTGACGAAATTAAAAAACCATTTATATTAATAAGTAAAATCAGTGATGAAATACCGCCAAGTACTGAAGAAAATAAAAGTCTTGACCTGGTAATTGTTGTATGGGTGATTTTACTGATACATTGAATGTAAATTAAAGCTATAACTGCATTGGTTATAATAAGTGTATCAATGTAAATCTTCAGAAAAATCACCTCCAAAATAACGTATATTTA
>JBJFBR010000042.1:0-3956 GCA_051888545.1 Oscillospiraceae bacterium | reverse complement strand
AGAAAGCGGTATACCTGATTTCCGCTCGGTTGACGGACTTTATAATCAAAAATACAAGTTTCCGCCGGAGGAAATTTTAAGCCACACATTCTTTAAAAGAAATACAGATGAGTTTTATCGCTTTTATAAAGACAAAATGATCTGTCTTGACGCAAAACCCAACAAAGCTCATTACAAGCTTGCTGAAATGGAGCAAAAAGGCAAGCTTTCTGCTGTTGTAACGCAAAACATAGACGGTCTGCACCAAAAGGCAGGGAGCAAGAATGTTCTTGAACTTCATGGCTCAGTACACAGGAACTACTGTCAGAAATGCGGAAAGTTCTACACAGCCCAGGACATTTTAAACAGCGACGGAATACCCGCCTGTTCCTGCGGAGGAGTTATAAAGCCTGACGTTGTTTTATATGAAGAAGGGCTTGACAACGAGGTCGTAACTAATGCCGTTATGGAAATTTCAAGCTGTGACACGCTTATTGTAGCAGGAACATCACTGAATGTATACCCAGCTGCCGGAATGGTACGGTATTTTCGGGGGGACAATCTTGTACTTATTAATCGTGACAAAACTCCACTTGATGACAGCTGTAACTTGGTTTTGCACGAAAAAGTCGGAGAGATTCTCGGAGAAATAAAGGTATAATAAAAAACTCTTGACCTTTTATATCAAAAGTAGTAAAATATTTAAAGAATAAAATTTATTCATACATATTTGAAAGGAATGTTTACAATGCCAAAATTTTTAGTTGAAACATCAGCACGTCACGTTCACGTTACTGAAGAAACACTCAAGGTCCTCTTCGGAGAAGATGCAAAGCTTACTGTAAAGAAAGAGCTTTCACAGCCGGGACAGTTTGCATCAGAACAGAGAGTTACAGTAGTAGGACCTAAGAAAGAACTTCCTAATGTATCAATCCTGGGACCGTGCCGTAAAGCAGACCAGGTTGAGCTTTCAGCAACTGATGCACGTTCAATCGGAATCGTTGCACCAATCAGAGAATCAGGCGACACAAAAGATTCCGGAGCTTGCAAGCTTGTTGGCCCATGCGGAGAAGTTGAACTGTCAGAAGGCGTAATAATTGCAAAAAGACATGTACATATGACCGAAGCAGACGCAAAGGAATTCGGTGTTAAAAACGGTGAAATCGTTGCAGTAAAAATTGAATCTGCTGAAAGATCAGCAATCCTTGCAGATACTGTTATCCGTGTAAGCGACAACTATGCTCTTGCAATGCACATTGACACAGATGAATCAAATGCAGTTGGTGCAGGCAGAGAACAAATGGGTGAAATAGTTAAGCTTTAATTTATCACCGCAAAACAAAAGCCTTGAGAATTAATCCCAAGGCTTTTTATTATGCAAAAATTATTTATTGCCGAAATATCTGTCATAAAGACCTTTGAATCCGCAGCCGTGACGAGCTTCGTCCTTAGCCATTTCGTGAACAGTATCATGAACAGCATCATAGCCAAGTTCTTTAGCCTTTTTAGCAAGTGCAAGCTTACCGGCACATGCACCGTTTTCAGCGTTGAATCTGAGTTCAAGATTCTTCTTTGTGCAAGGTGTAACAACTTCACCAAGAAGTTCTGCAAACTTAGCAGCGTGTTCAGCCTCTTCATAAGCAGCCTTTTCATAGTAAAGACCAACTTCAGGATAACCTTCTCTATAAGCAACTCTGGCCATAGCAAGATACATACCAACTTCTGAACATTCGCCGTTGAAGTTTTCTCTGAGGCCTGCAACTACTTCATCATCAAGACCCTGAGCAACGCCTACTTTGTGCTGATCAGCCCATTTCAACTCAGCTGTTTCGTCCATTTTTTCAAACTTAGAAGCAGGAGCACCGCACTGAGGACATTTCTCAGGAGCAGCATCGCCCTCAAAAATATAACCGCAAACTGTACATACAAATTTTGACATAATAAACATCTCCTTTAATAAATTCAATTTTAATATTCCCATATTTTCGGAACAATATTATTATATCACGCAAAAAAAATGTTGTCAACAAAAAACGAAAAAATTATCCAACCGGAATGAACATATCTATATCTTATACGAATAATTAAATTAACCATAGTTAAAACTGCTGTCACTACTAAATAAATTCTATACATACCCAACTAAAATAAATATTTATGCACTATATATACAGAAAATCCATCCGGAGGCTTTTCAATATGAACAAACAGAATGCAGATAAACTTATTATTCAGTACCGAGATAAAATTTTCGGCTTTGCATTAAACAAAATGCACAATATTTCTCAGGCGGAGGAGCTTTCTTCCGATATAATTTCAGAGGTTTATATGTCCTTTTTGTCAGCTGACAATATTGTTAATGCAGACGGCTATGTATATCGCATTGCACAAAATGTTTATGCTAAATATATACATAAGCTTACCACAGGACGCAATATTTCGGATATAAGTGAAATGTTATTTCCATATAATGATGAGAACTTTTATTCAATGGAAGAGGAAGAAACTATCAGCAAGCTTAAAAATGAAATAGGATTTCTTTCAAAAAGGCAGCGAACAATAATATATTTGTACTATTATGAAAGTAAATCAGTTTCTGAAATTGCTGAAATGCTTGAAATATCCCAAGGTACTGTAAAATGGCATTTATCTGACGCACGAGATACTTTAAAGGTGGGAATTAATATGACAGACACTAAAAATCTTAAAGTTAACCCGATAAAATTTACTAATATGGGTCACAACGGTTGCCCGGGAACTAAAGGTGATACATCGGATATGTTTGATACCAGACTCAAACAAAATATTGCGTGGTCTTGCTACTGGCAGCCAAAGAATCTTGAAGAAATTTCAAGAGATGTGGGAGTTCCGTCAATTTATGTCGCAGACGAGTTGGCGAAACTAGTGGAATACGCTTATATAGATAAGATGGATAATTCTAAGAAGCCGAAATATCGTACTAATATGTTTATTGTCGACTCACGGAATTATCCTTATGATAAGTATGAGATAATGTATAAAAACGCTGCAAAATATTTTTGCGATAATTTCTATCCGAAGGTTTTTGAAACATTTGATAATGATAAAAACAACTGGGGATTTTTCACGGACGGCAACGACAAAAACTTTATGAAATATAGTCTTGTAATGATGTGTTGTGATTTTGCTTATTCTACAGATGTTGAAGATTATTGGAAAACTCATCATCAGCTTTCTGTAAAGCGATGTGACGGCGGAGATTTTATTGCTAATGCTGTTATTTCTGATGATTGTGAAAAAGAAGAGGGTAAAAATATTTATTGGAGCTGTGGACCTATGACACAAACAACAGATGATTATGCAAAAATATCAGTTGATTGTCGTTTCAGCAACAGAAGTAAATTAACTTGGCGTGATGATCTTTCGTCAGATTGGGAATCTCTTTATAAGTTCATCAAATCAGGACATGACAAAAAATCCCTTGAAATTGAGGAATACAAAAGACTTTGCGACAAGGCTTATATCATCAAAGACAAAGTTCAAGTAATGTCTATAATTTTAAAGAATGACAATAAGTATCAGGAGTTGGAAAAGCTAATCAAAGAAAAAACTTATTCAATCTCAAAGGATATTATGGCGTATTGCAAAGATTTTGACAAAAAGTATTATGAGCTTGGAAAAAGCTATTATCCGGAACATATTTTACCGATTTTTAAATTGTATAGTACAAATTCATTAAGCGGCGGTCAGCTTATACCGTATCTTATTGAAGAAATGCTTGAGCGAGAAATGCTGAAACCATTGACAGATCTTCAGAAGAAAAGCGTGTTTACGGTAATAGCATATGAATGAAAAAAGTACCCTATGTAAAAGCATAGGGTACATATATAAGCGCAATGTTAAAAAAACACAGAAAAAACGGAACAAGTTTATCTTGTTCCGTTTTTGGCTCCCCAAGTAAGACTCGAACTTACGACCCTGCGGTTAACAGCCGCATG
>JBJFBR010000041.1:0-3967 GCA_051888545.1 Oscillospiraceae bacterium | reverse complement strand
AGCATCGGGTAACAATCTGATCTTCGGGAATATAGTTTCCGCCCATGGCAAAAATCTTCCTGCCGTTCAGCTTGAAACAGAATTCTTCCCCCCATTGGTCAGAGTCCCGGCTTATGGTGAGTGTTCTCAAGCCGATTTTTTGAATATCCTGTTCAAGATCAGGTTCATCAGAAATCAGGCTTATTTTTGATTTGTACAGATTCTGCTTTCCGTATCCGTTAGCCCACCAGAGCTGAGGGTCTTCAATTTCTACGCTGGCAGTTGTGTGAGTATTTCCTTTTGAGACAGGTATTTCTTTTTCTGCAATCAAATTTCCCTGTGGGTCAAAAATTTCCCATTTAGCTTTAACGCAGTTATAATTCTCGGTGTGAATGTCGGCAGTTAAAACTACATTATCAGAATTGTGCTGCTGGGTGTAATAAACATCTTCGATTTTTCCGTCATTGAAACCAATGATTTTAACATCACGCCAGATGCCCATATCCGGCAGCTTTGGACCCCAGTCCCAGCCAAACATACAGTGTGCTTTTCTGAGGTATGGATATCCTTCCATAGTTGTGTCCACACCCCAGAGTTTTCTGTTTTGGTATTTCTCCGTAACATATTTGTCAGGGGATTTTATTTTTACTTCAAGAAGATTGGATTTTTCTTTCAGCAATGCTTTGATATTATATTTCCATATCCTGTGCATATTGTCTGCTGAACCGATTTTTGTGCCGTTAAAATATATGTCTGCAAGAGTATCAATACCCTCAAAAACAAGGCTGATGTTATTTTTTGCAAGCAAATCAGCCGAAACATCAAAGCTCTTGGCAAAAGTATAGTCATCATCGCAGATATGAGTGGAAATATACTCATTTTCACGGTAATAAGGGTCTGGAATTTTTTCATTGTCGATTAAAGTTTTGTATACCGAACAGGGAACATCGCAGGAAAGCTTTTCGTCTGAGCCTTCACGATACATAGTCCAGTTTTTATTAAGCAAATCAGTCATAATAATTCTCCTGTTTTTTTATTCAATCAGGGTATTGTCCACACCTATGATTTATAATTGAATTATACCTATATAATAAAACAAAGTCAAGATACGGGGAATAAATTTTTTATATCTGTGAATTTGTTTAAAAATGGATTGCCTAAGAAAAAAGGCTTTTTGCGAATCAAGTTAAAAAAATTCGCAGAAAAGCCGATCAATAATATTTATGGGCTGATAGTCAAAGATTATTCATTAACTTCTTTTGCAATGATTTCTTCTTTTCTTTTCAAAAGGTCATCTGAAAAAAGCTGAGTCTCAACATTTTCAAATCCAAGTCTTTCAATGGTATCAGCAAATCTTTCGCCTTTGATACCCTGATCCTTGAACAAAAGCAATGCCTTTTCCACAATTTCCATAACCTCTTCACGGTCGGTAAAAATCTTTGAAAGTGTATGAGCTTTTGCGGTAAGCTTTCCCCAGCGTCCGCCGATAAAAATTTTATATCCGTTTGTGTAGTTGTCATACGCTTTGAACGGACATTTGTTCATACATCTTCCGCAATGATTGCATTTTTCTTCATCAAATGATACCTTTCCGTCAACGACCTTTGAGGCTTTGATAGGACAGGCTTTTTCAATCTGACAGATACGGCAGCCGCGGCATTTGGAAGTATCAACCGTAGGTACACGCTGACCGATAATTCCCACATCGTTAAGGTCAGGCTTTACACAGCTGTTAGGACATCCGCCCACAGCAATTTTGAATTTGTGAGGGAACCTTACATCTTTGTAGCCCTGGAAGAATCTCTCATGAATTTCCTGAGAAACTGAAAATGTATCAATAAGACCAAACTTGCAGGTCGTACCCTTACAGGAAACGATTGGACGGACAGCTGCGGTAGTTCCGCCCATATCCAGATTATGTTCAGCCATGAAGTCAATAAGCGGCTGGATATTTTCAAAGGGCACTCCCTGAATTTCCATAGTCATTCTACTGGTAAGTGTAATCTGTCCCGAACCGAATTTTTTTGCACCTTCTGATATAGCTGCACATTCCTCAGCAGTTATTTTACCATTTCTTGTGATAACACGTCCGTTGAATTTATCCTCTGTGTTTTTGTCATGAAGAAAGCCCAAAGCTTTTACTCTTGCAATTTCGTCATTGGAGATTTTAGCCATATTTTACATCCTTTCGTTTTTAATCACCAATCATATTATACTATAGTTTTATACGCTTGTAAATACAAATATATAAAAAATATATATGATTTATTTTATTTCTGTTACTGTGTAGCCTTCGTTTTCAACTGCCTGTTTCAACTGTTCATCGTTTACATTTCCGCTTATTTCCAGATATGCTGATTTATTTTCAAGAGAAACTTCTGCCCTGACTCCGTCAATGGCATTAAGCACCTTTTCAACTCTGCCTGTGCAGTGTGAACACATCATACCGTCAATTTTCATTACCTTTTTCATATTGATACATCCTTTCGTCTCTGTTTGATTTTTATATTCAATGCGGTAAGTCTTTGGCTTGAAAAGCTTTAGTCTTAAAGCATTTGTTACAACGAATACTGAGCTTAAACTCATTGCGGCAGCTCCGAACATAGGATTCAGCGTCCATCCAAGCAATGGATAGAATACGCCTGCTGCAAGAGGTATTCCCAAAGAATTATAAAACAATGCCCAGAATAAGTTTTCCTTAATGTTTTTTATGGTGGAGCGGCTGAGCTCAAATGCCGTTACGGCGTCCTGCAAATCGTTCTTCACAAGGACAATATCAGCTGATTCTATGGCTATATCCTGTCCGGCACCAATGGCAATGCCCACATCAGCTCGAGCCAATGCAGGGGAGTCGTTTATTCCGTCACCAATCATTGCCACAGGACCGTTTTTCTGAAGTTTCCGGATAACCGCTTCTTTGTCGGCAGGGAAAACCTCAGCAATAACATCATCTGTATGAACTTTTCTTTGAATTGCTTTTGCGGTAATTTCATTATCCCCTGTTAGCATAACTGTTCTGATACCGATTTTTTTAAACTGCTCAACAGCATTTGCACTGGTATTCTTAATAACATCTGCTACAGCGATTATTCCCAGAAGCTTTCCGTCTTTTGCAAAGAACAGCGGCGTTTTTCCGTCATTGGTCAACTTATTGCAATGCTCCTTGAATTGCTGAATATCTATGCTGTTCCGGTTCATAAATTTTCCGTTCCCTGCCAGAACTTTGCAGCCGTTAACTTCACCGCTTATGCCTGAACCGCTGTATTCTTTGAAATTCTCGCATTTATAAATTGCACTATATTCCTTTGCATAGCTGCAAATGGCTTTTGAAAGGGGATGTGAGGAGAGTTTTTCCAATGAATAAGCACAGGACAAGAGTTCTTTTTCGGAAATTCCGTCAACAGTATAAATATCGGTAACCTTTGGTTTTCCTTCGGTAATAGTTCCTGTTTTGTCCAGAACCACTGTTTTAATCTTGTGTGCAATCTCAAGGCTTTCGGCAGATTTAATCAGAATACCCATTTCAGCACCTTTGCCTGTTCCAACCATTATTGCGGTAGGAGTAGCCAGTCCCAAAGCACATGGGCAGGATATAACAAGAACAGATATTGCCGAGGACAAAGCCTTATAAATATCTTTTGTGGCAGCAAACCATATTATAGCTGAGAGCAGGCTTATGCCAATTACAACAGGAACAAATATGCCGCTGACTTTGTCGGCAAGCTTGGAAATAGGTGCTTTTGATGAAGCAGCTTGTTCTACCAGCTTTATAATTTCTGCAAGAGTTGAATTTCCGGCAGTTCTGGTGCATCTGGCTTTTGCATAGCCATTGGTGCATATTGCTCCTGCCGAAAGTTTATCAGAAACTGTTTTTTCTACCGGAATGCTTTCACCGGTGAGCGCTGATTGGTCAAGGCTGCAATTACCGTCAACAATAATGCTGTCACAGGGTACTGTACTTCCTGATTTAACAGCAATGATGTCATTT
>JBJFBR010000040.1:0-23315 GCA_051888545.1 Oscillospiraceae bacterium | reverse complement strand
CATCGATGAAAACTATTGGATATACCTCGTCAAGAGGTCGTTTCTGCCAGTCCTCGATCTGTGGTAGAAGGCGGTCTGTGATATCTGACTCCTGCAACAGCCCGGCAATGATATTCTTCTTGCCTTCGCTCATCGGTTATCTTTTTCGTCTTCCCATAAAAAAATCAACCTCCTATGTTATTTCTATTTTACCACAGTTAGCTGATTTTTTACAGACTTTTTTTCAAAGGCTCCCGTTCTCTCGGCAAGATTGTTGATCATTTCCACATCAGGGTTTTCAAGAAACAGATACAGCTTGTCTTTCTGATTTTTGGCATAGGTGATCGCCGTGCCAAGGTTTGTTCCTTTGCCCGGATTCATGGTATTTATGATCTTGTAAGCCTTATCCAGCAGCGGCTTGACCTTTTCCTGCCGCATCTCAAGTATCTGCTCTTTGGTAAACTTTGCTTTCTTTGCTTCTGCCTCAAAAGCAAATGCCTTGTCGATAAGGGCAACTATCTGTGCTGAATTACAAGTTGTATCTCCTTCGGGAATACAGTCCACAAATTTACGCCGAGCGTGTGCCCAGCATCCGGAGCTCTCATAATTACCACTGCCGTAGGACTGCATTCCATCTGTCTGCACAACACCGGTGTAATTTCCTAACAGCTCCTCTGCAGCGACCTTGCTACGGCTGCACAATAGCTGCAAGACCGTCAATGGATTTTCTCATATCTGTATGTCCGCAGACTATGTAGATATTTGAGGCAGTAAGATCTTTCAGCATTGTTTGAGTCCTCTCAGGAGTATAAGGATAGTATCTTCCGATATGCTCTGCGGCAGCTCGATCTCGATACCGTCCTTTCGCATTACAATACTTGCATCTGATGAGTTTACATCAGGTTGCATAGTGTCAGAAACAGGTGTTTAACAAATATCAGCTGCAACACTAAGCGGCACTATCTGCTGAGCAATATCCGTACTGTCAAGCAACTCCGTTCTGACAACTCCGAGTCTTCGATAGTAAGTATTGGGACTGATTCCATTAGTTTTGCACCAATCCCTGACCTTCATTCCGCTTCGCTGACACTCCAAGATCTGCTCCTTTCGGGGTGTTTCCCTCTGGATCTATTGTAGCATTTTATTTTTGAGATTGGTAGGGTATTGGATGGTTGGCGGTTACTAATAACTAGTAAAAAAGCCCGTCACATCACAATGACGAGCCTTTCTATATTTATTTAATTCTCACGCTCTTAGTAACGTAACCGCCGTTATATGTCTTTCCGCCTATGGTTCTGTAAGCTTTTACTGTAAAGTAATAAGTCTTACCTTTTGCAAGTCCTGTTTTTGTATAGCTTGTTGTCTTATTATTCACAGTTTTAAGCAATTTCCAGGAATCGTTCTTTGATGTTTTATAGTAGATTTTATATCCGCTTGCACCGGTTACCTTGCTCCATTTTACAGTAGCTTTCTTTGAATCTGATGTAATATTGAAGTTAACTGTTGCAGGATTTGTTGATGTACTATAGTATATCGGTTGACTTACAACCTTCCCATTATAAGCTTTCACGGCAAATTTATATGTTGTTCCTTTTGCCAGATTTGTAAAAGTAAATGTATTTGATTTAACTGTTTTGAACTTTTCATATTTTTGAGTCTTAGTATTGTATTTATAGACATAATATCCATCGGCGTCTTTTACAGTACTCCACGTTAATTTAACAGACGTGTCACTTGATGTTGATGAAACTTTGCTTATATTTGAAAGCTTTGTAACTTGTTTTCGTTCCACATTAATGGTATAAGTTCTGGTAACTCCGCTTGGAGCTTTTACTTTAATTTTGACAGCATTGTTTCCGACTTTAAGATTTGTATTTCCTGTAATTGACACAACTCCTTGGCTGCTTAATGCAGGTGCTTTAACAGTAACTGATGATGTAGCAACGGGCGCAGAAAGATAATAAGTCATGGTGTATTTATCAAAAGTTCTATTGAGTTTGGAACCGCTTACTGCTAGTGATTTCAAAAAATTATTGTTGTCACCATTAGAAGTTGGTTTCTTATAAAGAGCATTGGGCATATTGTTATATACAGGAATTTTAAATTCCATTGCAGAATTTAGAATTTTTGAGTTATATGCTTTCTTCATTTGTTTGGCTTCTACTTCCGGAGCAAAAACGCTGGTCATATACTGATGATAATAATAACCGTTCCCTCCGTCAACTACATCAAATTTTTGAAGATATAATGTATCTTGTGATTTTTTTATGTATCCTTCTCCGACAAAAATTGACCCGCCGATAATTGATTTATATTGGTTTGTCCATGGACGATTATATGAAGTTTCGTTTTTCTTTGGTCCTCCTTGGGCGTATTCACATCCTTTTTGTACAGCACTTAGAGTTCCGGTGGCATAAGCTCCAATGTCAAAAAAGTTGAAGTAGTTTTTGTATCCTGGGACAGTTCCAAGTGATTGGGGAGAGCCCTTAGTACCTTGTTCTATTAGACATCTAGATGCCAGGTGATAAGGTGAAACACCGGATTTTTTTGCGGCTTCTATAAATACTTTAGGATAGTTGTATGTTTTCTTAGTATCAGGAGTTGTAAAGTTTCCACTCATAAATGTGCCTAAAAGAATGTTCTGTGTTCCGCTCAGTGTATGAACATCTGGATTGTATGAAAGATTTTCAAACATAAAAATTGAAGGATCATTCAAAAAATTACGTGGATCAAGATAGTAAGCAATTATTTCTTTTGAGGCTGCCACCCATGAGCCATCCAGACCGTACCAGTAATTTTGCTCAAAATTATAAGCGCCTTTCTCCATTGATTTCCATGAGGCAGGAGCGCCGCTATGTACAAGATTTCTACCTAAAACTAATTCTTCTTTTAAAACTGTATTCCAGTCAAGATTAATTTTCTGTGCTTTGAAAATCCAATTCGGATATTTCTTATGTAATTCTCTGAGCATAGGCTTATAGCTGTCAGGAAAACCTTGAGATGTTAAGTACTTCTCAAAGTTTGCATCGGTGGCTGATGTGCCTATTGAGGAATTAGTTGTAACGGTTATGTAATTTGAAATGGAATATCCACTGATAGTTTTTCCGCCTGATGTAAAACTTATCTGATACCAACTTGCTCCGGAAGAATCTTTTTTTGTGTTTATAATATTAACTTTAGTGCCATTATATATTGTAGAAACAATAGAATAATTAGTTCCTGCACCAGACCGTACATTTAATGCATCGCAGTTTACCGTACCTGTTTGTGCAGCAAAAGCATTCAAATCTGTACAGCTAAATATAGTAAATCCCAGAATGACTGTAACTAATAATGCTATTATCCTTTTAGAACAATCAGCAATCACATCTGATCTTATTTTAATCATGTCTTTCTCCTTTGTTTAGGGTATGTAACCAGATTTTAAATATATTATAACTGGTTTTCCCTCTGTTTGTCAACATAATTTATTTAATTTCTACAAGAAAACTTTGTCAATATTTAAATAATGCGTTTAAATAAAAAAGAATTCACCGTAAATTAATAAAACATTTAAATATTGATAAGAAGATCTCCGGTAAGCAAGCTAAAAGGAAATTTATGTATTTTATATTATACACATCAAGTTTTTTGTATCATTAAAATTATACATTGAAAAATATTTACATTTCTAATAAAAATAATTCTAATTACAAATATTACTCACTCTCACTGAATCAAAAATTTATTTGTTACTGCTATTATTTCTTTATTTGTAAAGAAGTCATAAATATTTATATCTGCTGCGTTTGAAATTTCATTTAAAAAGACAGTAAGCTTTTCATATTCCGACATATCAGATTTGTATTTATCTGAAAGAAAAGCTTGTTTTAATCCACGTAATTTTGGATCAACTTCCTCAAATATACGAAATAATTTAAGCAAAAAACTTTCATCACTGTAAACACCATTTGAGAGATTAGTATTCTTAGCAAAATACTCCACTGCTGTTTTTCCATTGGAATATTTAAAGTTGTTTACGGTCAGAGCATATGTACACTCCAATTGAGCAGACAATTCGCTGTCAAAAACCCGTGAAGCTATTTTACCACTTCCATATCCATCAGCATAATGTGCCATCTCGTGAACATAAAGCCAGAGAATTTCTGTTTTATTGTTTTTAACTGATTTTAAATCCTCAACTACATATTTGCTGTTTATGTAAATGGGATTACCGGATAAACCATAGTGTTCAAACTGATTTACCGCACAATAATCAACAGTTTTTAATCCATTATCTGAAAACTGGCTCAGAGTTTTTCTGACAATAGACAAGTTATTAAGCCAATTAATTATTACCTCATCTTGGCAATCACTGTTTTTTACGTCTTTACTATTAAAAATTATTCGAACAGTTTTATCATCACTCTGGTAAATTTTAGGACCAACTTCAAATCCGGCTGAAATTTCTTGCTTTTCAAAACCATGATCAAATGACTTAATAGTTCTGAATTCACCACCTGTATATTGCAGCCCTGAAACAGCTTGAACATAATAATCAATGGAAATTTCACCATTTGCCTGTACATTGATATACATATGTAAATTAAGTTTAAAGCCTGCTCCAAGTCCTATATCAAATGATCCCAGTTCTTTGTCATCACTATATTCAGCACTTTTCTCAAAGCTTAAATCTGCTCTACTGGTTACTGCAAATGAAGCTTCATCAACGCCAACGCCTTTAAAACCGATGTGTGCTTTTAATTTAACTGAAACACTTGGTATCGATAATTTAAGATTTCCGAATTCTTTTGACCAAACATCAACCCATTCTCTGCTCTCATCAATATTGATCGGGGCTGCATCATCTGAACTTTCTGCTGAATCAGGAATTGATGCAGTAACTCCTTCAGCTGGTACAAATGAAGAAGCATCAGGACTGACATTATCCATTAAGTAAATAGATTTTGCAACTTCCTTAATATCAGGAATTGTACAAACTGCGGTAATGCTTTAAGTCAATATAGAACCTATGATGCTAAAAGCTATGCGAAATATAAAGCACAACAAATATAATAGTTTCTTCGTATAGTATTTGTATTTCAGAAAATTGAAATTTTATTAATGTATAACTCGGCGGCAGACTATAATAGCCTGCCGCCGCTTTCTGTCACTTTATCCACTTTTTAAGGGTTTTGTTGGTATTGTGCCTTTGTACAGCATCAACCACAGAGGAAATATTGGTATCCCTCCGAACTTTTTTGGCAATGCTATTTTGTTCGTCATGCAGCAACTCTTTCAGAGCCTCAACCTGTTTTTCAAGCTCAAGTGCGTGTTTTACGGTTTGTACCTGATTTTCGTTTTCCATGAGTTTTCTTCCTTTCATATTGACTTTACAATAATGATAATCAATGTCATGGGTGATTTTTGCCCTACGCAGTAACAGAAGCGGATAAAAAAGCAGTCAGAATTGAACATTTCTATTGAATAACTAAAAAAAGTTTCCGACCCGAGAAATTCTTATCCGAATCAGATTGCAGTGCTGAAGGAAGATGCTATGGAATTTTTTATTAGAATAACCATATGTCAGCTATGGCAACATCTTAATGCTGTAAAATATATAGGCCGAATTTGTTAATTTGCAATAATAATTTAAATAAAACTACAATATTTTTATTGCTTATGTTGACATTAAGCTGTCAATATGCTAAAATATAACTGTAAGTATTTTGTTTTGTTAACTTATTCTGATTACATTATATTGTAGATAAAAAAGATGATGTGGAAAAAATGACTCATTCTTTGCACTATACTTTTCAGTAAAAGGAGCTGATATGCTATGAGTTCACAGCCAGTAAAAAATAATCTCATTATGATTCTTGATATACTTCGCAGACACACCGATAAAAATCATCGTATTACTCAGTTACAGCTTCAAAAATATCTGCAAACAGAATTTGAAATGAAAGCTGACAGAAAAACAGTAAAACGAAATTTAATGAATCTTGTTGAATTCGGTTTTGATATAGGATTTAAGGAAATTGAGCGTGGCGGAGATGACGGTAATGTAATAATTACCGATATATACTACAATCACACTTTTGATGACAGCGAATTAAAAATCATATCTGACGGACTGCTGTTTTCTAAATATATTTCAGCCGCTGAAACCAAAAAGCTTATCACAAAAATTGAATCTCAATCAAGTCCGTTTACGAACAACAAACTAAAGAATTCCCTGAACTATGAAACTTCAGGTCATACTGAGAACTCACAGATTTTAAATACTGTGGAACTTATCAATCAGGCAATCGAAAACAAAAAGCAGATAGCTTTCCATTATTGCGAATATGGAACGGACAAAAAGCTGCATCCAAAAAAGCAAGAAAAATACGTGATAAATCCATATTATACCGTTACAGCAAACGGCAGATATTATCTTATCTGTAATGTGGACAAGTATGACAACATTGCAAATTTTCGCATAGATAAAATAATTGATACAGAAATTTTATCATCACGTCAAAAGGCTATAAATACCGTTGCCGGACTTAATAAACGGTTCAGCATTTCAGAATACATGAAAGAACATATTTATATGTTCGGCGGAAACACAGTAAATGCCAAATTGGAAATAGACAGTTCGATTATAGGTCAGGTAATTGACTGGTTCGGCAAGGAATTTAATATCAGATCCAAGACAGAAGACAAGTGTATTATAACTTTGGAAGTCAATGAAAACGCCTTGTTTTACTGGGCAATGCAGTACGGTCAGTTTGTTAAGGTTATACGGCCGCAGGCTGTAGCCGACAGAATTTTAAACACAGTTAAAAATATAACAAGGAAATATGGGGAGGAATGAGGTATGGCAAATTATAAAAACATTAAGGAAATTGTACACAATATTCATGAGATTAACTTTGGAACTAATGGCGTTATTCGGTTAGACACTCAAGTTGATGAAAAAAACTACAAAGCTTTGATTAAAGAAAATAACAATTTTAGCAAAAAAATTTCGGGATATTGCACCCTTTGCGAAGAAAATCAAATAAACACTCCTGACGAAACAAGCGATATTAATAGAAAGGAGTATAGCCTTGGTAACATATCACATGGCACACACACATTTGATTTTCTCGAAGCGGCCAAATTAGAACCTGAAAATGTTGTTTCAGACAATACATGGATTGATACACCGGTTCTTTTTCTTATGGAAAATCCAAGTGTTAATTATTACAAAATGTACCAAGAAGTTAACTTGGAAAAAAATAATAATTATTATAATAAACGACCTACACATAAGTGGTATTGGTTAAATTCCAACTGGCATACGGATAACACCAATGGTTTTTTTGACAGCAATTATTATTTTAAACTTGGATCTTATGGACAAATGGTTTTTTCGCTTATCAAACAGTATAAGTTAGCAAATGCATATGTAACGAATATCGTTAAATGTGGAATGAGTAATGCAAAAAATGATGTAAAAAAAGAAAGAGCATTAAATACAGATTATTACAAAGATGCTTGTATAAATAAGTGCATTATGAAAGTGTTGGAAAAAGAAATTAATGAACTAAGCGAATATTCTAATGAGGTCATTGTTTTTGCGTTTGGAAACAGAACATACAAGTTGTTTCACAATGCTATGAAATATTTAGAACTCAAGGATAAAAAGATTTATCTAGCACATCTTCCTCATCCAGCCAATCATTATATCAGCAATGATTACAGACCATTTATTTTAAAAGGTGTTGTTGAAGATGTATTGGAATGTCGTGAAAAATATTTGATAAAGAAGAACGATGATCCGAAAAATACAGGGGAGTCAGATAGTGATATAAGAAAAATAATAATTAATCAGTTAAAGAAATCTATCATAAAGGAAGATTCAGTAGGTACAATAAACTTTGGCCAAAGAAGGACTGATAATCAATTCGGGCTGACAATTTCATATGGTAACGACGGATCTACTTACGAAATTGCCTTAAGGTTCAACGAAAAATATACAGCTAATTTCAAATGTGATGATGTCAATTATTGTGGAAGCATAGGATATATAGAAGAAAATCAAAATGTGTGGTTGTGGAACAAAAATGATAGTCGTTTGGAGGAAAACAAAGATTTTAAGGACTCATTTAAAACAGCCATAGAAAATGCAATTGGAGAATATAGAAAAGTTTTAAATAAAGAAAACACGCAGCAACCATAACTGCTAACTATTGAGTAAGTAGTATATATGATTTGCTTATGTCCTCAAACCTCCCCATCTCTCATGATATAATAACCTCATAAAATAAAAAGGAGGTGCTTGATCATGAGTACAAGACAAATAACATCAAACCACAAAAGATGTGCAACCTGCGATTATTATTCAGGAAACAGACTACCTTTCGCAAATTGGGTAAAGTATGAGATTGGCAACGGATATTGTGGCAGACCACCATTTTGCTCTCCGGCACATACTACAGCAGATAGTGGGTGCAGTTACTGGAAAAAATGGGGTGCATTGAGATGAAAAGAAATACCTCCGGAAATCTTAATCCGGAGGCATTTTCATATATCAGAATATTTCAGGAAAATTCACCTTGTACCATGCAGTCTTTAATAATATATCAGTAAACTCACAAATATGAGCTTTCGGGAAAAGATATATTATTTGCTTAAAATAATCTATAATTTGAGGTTCAGTATTATATTTTTTGAGAATATCAATTTCTGCTTGTGATAACCCGCCTTTGCTTGCATGTAATGAAATAGAACATGCATACTTAGCCGGTATACCTTGGCTCATAAGATATAACATAATATCATCTCCGGTAGCAGGAAAATCTGAGGGCATTTCTTTTCTGTATTTACCGTTTGCAAGGGATATAAAATGCAGAATATCATAGAAAGAATGTATCTTCATATTTAATTTATAACAATCAGCATCCCAATTCAGTAAAGAAAGTATTTCATGCATATTATCACTTTGAGACAGAAACTCAAGAATTTTGAAATCACTCAGATTTATATCACCTGAATTAATCGGCACTTTTTTCTTTAGATTACCTAAAAGTGACAAAGCATCAGATTTTAAAATATTAAGTCTTACAGATTTGTTTTCAGCGCACTTTTCTCCGAATGAATTAATCATGATTGAACTATCTGTATTACTGAACTTTCTGATTATTTCATCATAGACTTCAGGAGCAACACAGATTTCAAAGCATGAAAGACTTTTCTCAAAAGGAATATTCCAACCGGCTTTTTGTAATTTATGACCACATACCGTACATTGCTTATCAGGTAAATCATAGCAGATGTCAGTATAATCAGCAGATACAAATTCAATTTTCTTGCAATATGGGCAATAAAAATGTGGCTTAAGTGGATTTATGCTGCTTATTCCTCCAAGAAATGCTGCAAAAGAACCAGCTAATCTGCCTGCACACATAATATCATAACCTTTTAAATGGCTGTATTCCGAAATCTTTTGAAGAAGTAAAAATATATTTGCTGTTTCGTTTTTTTTAATAACATCCAATTCTGCATTTAATCTTTCATCAATTTCTGAGGGATAGTTATACCCGTACAACGAATACGCTCTGTTGATGCACAAATCTTTCAATTTATTTTGTAATTCCATTGCATTTATCTCCTTAAATACTTTTTATGGTTATATTGTATATAATAACATGAGGAGGAAAACGGACATCAAGTATTTGCATTTAAGTTAATCCGTTTATATTTGCAAGTCCATGTACGTTTCACCTATTTTTTTAAGCTTTGATTGTGTTCAAGAAAAGATTCAAGTTTTGTTATTTCTCTGTTCTTATCATAGTGGCTGTCTTCAGCCATGAATTTTGTGGGTTTGTAGTCCTTTAGTTTTCGCATTAGCTCACCTCCGTTCGGGCATAAAAAGAGCACCTGCCGTTTTGACGACAAGTGCTATACAATTTACTAAAGTTATATCTTCTGCAGATCCAGATATGCTTTGCTTAATGCCTGGTAAAATAGTTGTTCATTGATTTCAGGAGTTAATCCAGGTTCTTCAATATAGTCATTACAGGCATTTGCTACAGTTTCTAAAAAGTGTTTATGAAACCTTACATTTCTATAGCTTTGTGCATATTTAGTATAATAAGGTTCAGCTTTAGCATAATATTCCTCTTTCGTGATTTTTCCGTCAAGATATTCTTTTATTTGTTTTAAAATTGTTTCTTTGAAAACTGTGCCTTGACTATCCATTGTTATAACTCACATCCTTAATGTATAAACATCTGTATTTTCAATACCATATTGAAACGCCATTTTTCAATATAGTTCCCTTTGAATATGAAGACATTATTTTTTCAATAGCATGATCTGCAAAGAAAGTTTTTGTAAATGGTTGAGTTGCAGGTAACAACTCATCTTCTGATATCATTTCCAAACCTTCATCGATTCTCATTTGATTCAATGAATCAAGCAGTTCATTTTGCTCTGTTATTGAAACCTCCCGTGAAAAATCGTCAGGTGCTAACTCAGTAACGGTTGCATTTCCTGATAGTACATTAATCACAATTGTTCCATGGCCACTATCTTCGTTGCCGTTTGGAAAGTACCAGTAAATAATATATAGTTCGTTTTCTTCAATAAGTCTGAAAGAAACCATTATATCACCTTAATTCAGATAATCTTTATGAGATTAATTATACTAAATTAATTTTAAAAAGTCAATTTTGATTTCTATGTATACATTCCAGTATCTTCTCCTGCTCATCAGTAGAAACACCCAGATCTTCAAGGGATTCTCTTGTCCCGCAGTCGGAACATATGTAGGTCTGGTTGTCTTTTCTTGAAAGAGCGGAGGCTCCTCTGCAGAGCCTTCCGCATATGGGACATCTTTTAAGTTCAATCTCGTTTTTCATTTTCCTTGCACCAGCTTTCTGTTTACGGCTCCGGTATATCATTATTCATAATCTTTACAGGCATTCCCTTTTGTATTTTCTCTGCTGCAGGGATTGGTTTATCCCCGGCTCTTACTCTTCTTCCGCCTCTGTATGTTCCGTCTTTTGCCATTTTTATCACTTCCTTTGACCGAATTTCTGTATTAAAATTACTTTTATCAGCATTAATCAAACTACCAGGGGGTTAATCCCCCCTTTGAATTGACTTTTTTTTACACGGAGGGAGGCTCTGGATTTGTTATTTTATTTAATTTAAGTTTTTGACCGCCCCTAGGAGTATTTTTGATGTTCAATTTGTATTAGTTAAATGTATCACTCTTATCTGTCGCCAATCTCATGATGAGCCTTAGTATGACAGAGAAGATTCTTGTTAATAAATTATTAAATTAAATACATATAGGTTGAATTTATCCTATTTGTTGTGTATAATATAAATATATAAGGGGGTATGAAATATGAATGTAAATACAAAAAATCTTGTATCTATTACTGAAGCAAATCAGAACTTTTCTCGCATTGCTCGTATGGTTGATGAAAACGGACCTGTAGTTATACTAAAGAATAACTCACCCCGATATCTTTTAGTTGAATTTGAAGACGCTGAGCAGGAAGAAATCGCAGATAATGAAAATCTTCAGGAAATTTCAAAACGACTTATAGCTAAAAATCGTGAAGCCTATGAGGTACTGGCGAAATGATTATTCTTACCAAAGAACAGGTAATTAATATTCAGGCTCAGCTGATATCAGAAACTGGTGGCTCTTATGGAATACGGGATGAAAAGCTTCTTGATTCTGCTTTAAAAGCTCCGTTTCAAACTTTTGAAAATACAGATGCCTTTCCATCTATCTAGCAAAAAGCTGCAAGACTTGGTTATGGGCTCATCAAAAATCACGCATTTGTTGATGGGAACAAAAGAATAGGTGCTCATGCCATGCTTGTTTTTCTTGCTTTAAACAAAATAGAGCTAGAATATACTCAAGAAGAATTGTCTGATACTATTCTCAAAGTTGCTTCAGGAGAATATGAATTTAACGATTTACTGGAATGGATATTAACACATCAAATCTGATTATTGCCGCTTTTTATGAGCGGCATTACTCTTATCTGTCGCCAATCTCATGATGACCTTAGTATGACAGCTTCTGCAAAGACTCATAAGATTGCTTTCATCGTGTGTTCCTCCTTGGGACAAAGGTATTTTGTGATGGACTTCATCAACAGGATTTAATATTCCTTTTGCATAGCACAGCTCACAGAACGGGTGTTCCTTTGCGTATCTGTCACGTATTCGTTTCCAGGAGTACCCATATTTCTTTCTTATCTTAGGGTCTCTGCTGTATTTGTCATAGTTGTGAGCTACAAGTCTTCTGTGTTCCTCACAGTACCTTCCGTCACTAAGTCTGGAACATCCGGGATAAGCACAAGGCTGTTTTGGTTTTCTCGCATAATGCCTCCTTCGGGACAAGTGGGACAAAGTGGGCAGCTTTTTCTATATATTCCTTATGCGCGTATATACAGTTTTTTATACTGCTGTATTTATGCCATTTGTATCTATATATATAACTTGTCCACTTGTCCTATTAAGGGTTAAAAGTACTGATTTAAAGCCATTTGTCACTTGGACAACTATTGGGACAACCTTTCATATACCCTCTGCCTTCCATAGATTTTCTGATTTACTCGCTTGCCGCTTTTCTCCCAACCATCGATTTTTAGCATAATAGCTGCTATCGCATAAGAATCCGCTGTCTTAATACTGGACAAGCTGTTGCCAAAACACTCACACCATATTTCCGCATTGCTTACCTGGGTACGAGCCACAGTGCCCGTGGGTGCCGCACCGAAATCAGTGCTGAGTCAATCTTCGTTCCGGGATGGAAGGTTCTTGCCACTGCTGCAATCATAGTTTTTCTGGTGACTGCCCTTGTGTATGAAATATCTTCTGCACCAAAATAATCAATAAGCAGTGATTCTACTCTTGACACCTTATCCCTTTCCGGCAGATTACTGAAATATTCTCTGACTGGATGGAAATGGCGGTCTTCCACTACTTTGGTAAATGCTACATCTTAATTTCTTGTTGAGAACACACCATAACGGATATCAATCAACGCTTTCATCTGTGCCATATCCGCATACTCACCAACGGTGTAACCGTCAAGAGCAATGGCAATGACCATTTCCGATGCCTATGGTTTAAGAATTTCACAAAGTTTCTGACAAAGAGCCTCGTATTCCCACTGATTTGCTCTTTCGATTTCATACTGATAGAAAACAGGTCGGAGGAGTACCCCGACCTATTATCCTGAAAACGGGTATAGGAAACTAAGGGTACTCGTATTGCTTTATTTGCAATACATGTATCCATATTGCCCTATACGTAATCAGGCATTTATTATAAAAAAAAATACCGGAGACAACTAAACAATCCTATTTTGTCTGTAAAGTAATCTCCGGCATTTCGTACCTCGAATTGGAGCGGGTACACTCGCTCGGCATTGTGCGCCTGATTTCAGGCGTCAAACTCTGGAAAGTTATTTATTCAATTTTACATAGCTTTTAATATCTGTTCAAACAAGGTGAGCAGATTGATACGGGAAACGCTGTTTCCGTTTTTAACTTCTAAAACAACATTCTTATCATTTATTACTACTTCCATAACCTTTTTATTATGATCACGAATAGTAATCCTCTTCATTGGCATCACTCCCTCAACAGCTTTATTGCTCTTGTCTTTGATTTTACCCGATATATATATATATCCTTCTTCTTCAAGCTCATCAAGTATTGAAGACACTGTATACATAGACGGAAACACAGGAGCAGTTCAGGCTGCAAGAATTATTCAGGAAGTACAGGGGTTGTTTGCCGGTGGGCTGCTTGATGAAGAAGACAGAGGCGGTTTTATGTGAACTCTTCAGGAAATTTATTGGGAAACAAAAGAAATTCATAACCAAAAGAAGAAATAGTCCGTTTTATTGTACTTTAAAATTTGACAGAAGAACTGATACGCAAGCACAGTACAAGAGATCCTTTTGAGTTATGTGACCTATATGACATCCATGTCAAATACACAGATTACCTAAAAAGGCTTGACTGCATGTTTACAATTATGAATGAAGAGCCAGTTATTATCATAAACAGCAAATGTGATGATCCCCTTCAAAGGATGATATGTGCCCATGAACTTGGGCACTTCTTCCTTCATTCAGACATTGCCAAAGAAAAATGCCTACAGGACTTTCATATTTTCCAGATGCGTGACAAATCTGAATACCAGGCTAATGTTTTTGCTGCTCATTTAATTATTGACGATGATGAACTTATTGACTTAATCAAGGAACAATACAGCTTATTTGACATAGCCGTTAAGTTTGGTGTTGATCCTGACCTTTTAAACATTAAGCTGCTGGATATGAATTCTATGGGCTACAACTTTAACACCTCATGGGCGGGGACAGAGATGTTTTAACCTTTACATGTGTACACCATTGCAAAAACTGCAAAATTAAATACTTTAGGTTGTTACTGACAATTCTACCAGGAATACAGTTCATTACAACTACCCGACAGAACTGCTCATATGGAATACATTGGTTCAGAAGATAAAAATTATATAAATGAGTAAACCCCGAGTCAATTCATTTTTGACCTGGGGTTTATTATGTTTGATGTAGGGAGCTTTTGTATTTTATAATTAATTTAGTAATGTGCATAGATTCACGGCCTGATTAAGGCTGACTCATCAAGCATGATTGACAGTTCTTCAGTAATTGATTCTTCAAGTGACGTTGATTCATCAAATGAAGAAGGCGAAATGGTATTGGGCAACAGCATGCTCAAGGAACAGAAGAAAGCAGGAGCATACACCTACAGAACATTTATCAATGTAACTTCAAGCATTCTCAGCCAGTGCTCATCAGGTTATATTCAGGTTGAAAGATATGTAAACGGAAAGTTGGTTTCAACTCAGAAGCTTACTAAGTGCTATAATCAATATAAGGCTGGTTCAAAGACAGTTGTAGCTCCTAGTGGTTCATACTATTTGTTTGCAGAGCCAATTACAGTTAAATCTACTGACAGACTTGTTGATGTATATACACTTCCTGGATATTCCACAACAAGATACGGAGCTGTAATTCAGAAGGGCACAACCAGCAGTTCATCAATAGTTGAATCAAGTTCATCAAAGGCTGACAGTTCATCAAAAGCAGATTCCTCATCACAGGCTGATTCATCTTCAAAGACTGACAGTTCTTCAAAAACAGATTCAAGCTCAACAGCAAGCACTGTAACAACACTCTACACAGGTTCAGAGGATATTTCATGGAACTCCATAACAGTTTCAGCAACAGGCAAGGTATCAAATGCCAAAGCAGGAGATGTGGTAACTATTGAAGTATCCGGAACAGGAGAATATGGAAATGCAGAAATTCAGATAGCAAACAGCAATTGGCAGCATTTAGCGTCAGGCAACGTAACATGCACCAACGGAAAGGCGACAATTACACTTACATCTGAAACTGCACAATATGTAAACAATGCTTCAGGATATATCATCATGGGTACGCCCGGATTGGTTCTTAATAAGATTACATTGACTTCAAATTAAAATATAGAAATGAATTGCCCCCCATTTGTTAGACTATGTGGTAAATATACCGGAATTAAGTCTAATGAAGGGGGTTTTTATGCCTGAAAGAAAACCAAACAAACGGTATATTTCGCAATTAAAATTATGGTAGTAGAAACTATGTTCAAATAGAAGACAGTTATAAAGATGCCGAAAAAAATTTAAGCTTTTACATAACAGAGCGGCAAGTAACTATACCTGGAATATTAATTCTTTTAAAGGAATTTATAAATTAACTGTTGTAAGCTGAAAAAATATATAATTATTCAATCTATATAATTGTAAGCAAAAAATCAAGCCAATTAATTAAATATTAATGTTGAGGTGAATATAATGATATAAAGCATTCACTATATAAAACAGTGGAGTATTTATCCCTTTATTAATGGGATGTGTTGACTAAATTCCTGCAGTTGGGTATGTCAACAGGTAATATATGTAATTGTTTCTCATTTAATTTTAAAATCAACAGCATAACAAAGTTATATGAGGTTTTATGAAAACAAATGAATTAAATATGATAGAATTATGGTGAAAATGTATAAATATTATGATGATGTTTTGGGCAAGTATCTATATTTTGTTACAAAGTGATTAATTATTTTAAATTCCATTAATTTTTTTGTGCAAATGTAGTATATTCATAATATAGGGATTATTAGGAAAATAAAACTATTATTTCCGTCGCAAACGTTTAACAACAATAAAAGCGAAAATTCTATTGATTTTTCAAAATAATGTTTCCGCTGAATGAGGAGTATCGCTTGCAACATCAGGAGAAGTTATAAAGTTGCTATCCTTGCATAATTTTAATATAGGTGACGCATCTTCTATTAATTTCTCTTAATGAATGCTGAATATCATATTTGTTTTTCAATTATGGCATACGGCAAAATTCTTTATGTAACTGTCATAAAGAGAATTATCTAAAAAAGTGATAAAAATTTTAAGGAGGTAATTTTATCATGAAAAAACTCAAAAAAATTCTTGCAGCATCATTAGCATTGTGTATGACAGGTGTAATGTTTACATCCTGCAACGACACAAAAACGGACACCACAGTAAGCAAAGCATCAACAGATTCAGCAGCTGAAAGCACAGCTTCTGAAGACAGCGGTACTGAAGCTGAAACCTTAGGATTCAGCGCAAAGTCAGACAGAACAAATACTGCTGAACTTCATGGAACAGCTCCTTCAAAGGAATCTCAGAATACTATTAATATTTACTGCTGGAACACTGAGTTCAAGTCAAGAGTAGATAAATATTACGGCGATAAGTCAAAATACAAGGTTGAATATGAAGATGTAAAGGATGCAGACGGAAAACCTGTTCATCAGATTAAGTCTATTGACGGTAAAAAGGTTAACTGGGTTCAGGTTGAAAATGAAGGCAATGCTTATCAGACTAAACTTGATGAGGCGCTCAGCAAACAGCAGACCAGTGATAACAAGGTTGATATGTTCCTTGTAGAAGCTGACTATGCCCTTAAATATCTGGATTCAGAAGACGGCGTTGGCGTTGCACTTTCTGTACAGGATCTTGGAATTACAGCTGACGATACAAGTGAAATGTATAAATACACAAAGGATGTTGCTATTGACAGTAAGTCCGGCGAATTGAAAGCACTTTCATGGCAGGCAACACCTGGTCTGTTTATGTATAATGCAAAGATCGCAAAAGACGTTCTCGGAACAGACGATCCTGAGAAGGTTCAGGAAGCAGTTTCAGACTGGGATAAGTTCACTGAAACAGCTCAGAAGATGAAAGATAAAGGATATGCAATGGTATCAGGATTTGATGATACATACAGATGCTTCTCTAACAACGTTTCCAGCCCATGGGTTTGACGCTGACGGCAATGTAACAGTAGACCCACAGATTAAGGCTTGGGTTGATCAGACTAAGGAATATACAGATAAGGGATACAACAATAAGACTTCACTTTGGGACGATGCATGGAAAGCTGGACAGAAGATTGATGGCGGTACATTCGGATACTTCTTCTCAACTTGGGGTATTCCTTTCACACTTCTTCCTAACACAGTTGATACTCCTATCAAGGAAGATGGTTCAAATGCTAAAGCAGGTAACGGCGGTTATGGTGAATGGAGAGCTTGCTCAGGCCCTGAATCATATTTCTGGGGCGGCACATGGATCTGCGGAGCTATTGACTCTGATAACCAGGATATCGTTGCTGATATCATGAAGGTTATGACATGCGATAAGGAAGTAGCTAAGGCTATTACTAAAGGCGAACAGGATTACACAAACAACAAGGCTGCTATCAAGGAAATCATTGACGGCGGTTACACTAACCCATTCCTCGGCGGACAGGATCACCTTTCACTTCTTACAAAAGCAGCTGATAAGGTTGACCTGACAAATAAGATTTCTGCATACGACCAGGGCTGCAACGAAAAATTCCAGGCTGCTATGAAGGATTACTATACAGGCAAGACAAAATCATATGAAGATGCACTTGCCGCATTCAAGAAATCAATTTCAGCACTTTACGGCAATCTCAAGACAGATAATCTTAAGTAACATAACTTTTAAAAACTTTCAAATTCAGGGGACGGAGAAATCCTCCCCTGAATTTGAATTAGCTTTTATAAAATGTTTAAAATGATAAAATTTATTAGCACAGCAATTACAATCAGTTATAAGAACTGATATACGGAAAGGAAAAATATATGAAAAAAAAGAGCATAAGCTATGCAAAATGGGGGTATATTTTCCTGATTCCATTTTTCGTAGTATACATAGTATTCTCCTTCTATCCTTTGATTCAAACATTTTATAACAGTTTTCAGGATTATGTTATAGACAGAGGTACAATAACAGGAGGCTGGGGTGCAGCGCAGACCCAAGCGGCTGCTGACGCTCCGACTTTTTGCGGCTTTGATAACTATAAGGCAGTTTTCAGCTCTGATGATTCACTTCTTCAAAGCTTCGGAAACACAATTATAATGTGGCTTATAGGTTTTATTCCTCAGATTATAGTTTCACTTTTGCTTGCGACATGGTTTACTGATTTGCGTCTTAAAGTAAAGGCACAGGGATTTTTCAAAGCGGTCATTTACCTTCCTAACGTAATAATGGCATCAGCTATTTCTTTCCTGTTTTACAGCTTGTTCACACAAGGCGGAGCAATGTATGAACTTATAAAATCTATTATAGGCTATGATGATTCTTTGCTTAATTCCGTTTGGGGCACACGGGGAATAGTAGGATTTATAAACTTCCTTCTTTGGTATGGTAATACAACTATTCTGTTGATGGCTGCAATTATGGGTGTTGATCAGTCGCTGTATGAGTCGGCACAAATTGACGGTGCAACTTCCAAACAGATATTCTGGAAAATCACCATGCCGCTTATCAAACCAATTATGTCTTTCGTTCTTATTACTTCATTGATCGGCGGACTTCAGATGTATGATGTTCCGGCTCTTCTTACAAAAGACAGCGGAAATCCTCAGCTGAAAGTAATGACTATAATTATGGAAATCCAGGCTCGAAAGGATTCAGATGTGGGTAAAGCTTCGGCAGTCTGCGTCATTATCTTCCTTGTTTCAGCTATACTTGGATTCTTAATAATGTTTGGAATGCGTGATAAGGATGATACAAAGAAAAAAAGACATAAAAAGGGGGCGGAAGTTAAATGAGCAATGTATCTGCAGCAACCGGACACGGTATTTTAAGTGAGCATGCAAAGCTTATTATCAAACGTATCATAGTTTATACAATTTTGATTTTGTTGGTAGTAATTTCACTTTTACCGTTTTATCTTCTTTTAATGAATGCTACAAGACCAAAAGTTCAGTCTGGAATAAGATGGTTCCCTGATCATTTCCTTGTTCAGAATTTCCGTTCGCTTTTTAGCGGAACAAGCTCAGCGGCTTATGGAAATATCTTTCGTTCGCTTTTGAATTCACTGTTTGTTTCTGCATGCACATCAATACTGAGCGTATATTTTTCAGCGTTAACTGCTTATGCAATCCACGCATATGAATTCAAACTAAAAAAATTTGCTCACGCGTTTATTTTAATAATTATGATGGTTCCTACTCAGGCATCATCTATCGGATTTTACAGACAAATGGTAAACTGGGGTCTTACTGATTCTTATATTCCGCTTATTGTTCCTTCAATTGCTGCTCCTGCAACTTATTATTTTATGATTTCTTACATGAAATCATCATTGCCTCTTGAAATAGTTGAAGCGGCAAGAATTGACGGGAGCGGAGAATTCAGAACATTTAACAGTATTGTTTGCCCAATTCTTAAACCTGCATTTGCTGTTCAAATGATATTTACATTTGTAACAAACTGGAATAATTTCTTTATGCCAAGACTTATTATAAACGATAAGTCTAAATATACAATACCTTTAGTACTTAGTGCAATGCGTCATGCAGGTCCACAGGAAACTGATGCAGGTATGTTTAATCTTTATATTGTACTTGCTATACTTCCTGTAGTAATCGTTTATCTCTGTCTCTCAAAATTTATTATACGCGGCGTTGCTTTGGGCAGTGTTAAGGGCTGATCAAAAGATGATAGACGAATCCGAATTTTCGGATTCGTCTTTTTTTAAGATAATTACAAAAGCGTTTTATGCATTAAATTAATAAAAATACTGGACTTATATTGTTTATTTATGATATAATAGTGCTGCGTAACTAAAATGACGGGGGGTTAGAAATTGAGTTCTGCAGATATTAACTTTTCTTTTAAAGAAAAGAATTGCGTAAAATTACATACTGATAAATATACATGCATAATTTCGCCTGACTTGGGAGCATCGGTTTTACGACTTCATGATGATAAAAATGGGATTGAAGTCTTCAGATACAATGATAAAGTTACTATTGATGAGATTGATAATCAACGAGAAATTTGGGGACTTCCCACATTGTATTTACCAAATCGCTTCTATAAAGGTATAATCAAAACTTCTGACGGTGTTTATAAAATGCCTATAAACGAATCTGAATTTAATAATTTTATTCATGGTTGGGTTCACAAGCGTGTTCATAATGTGGAATCTTATAATGCAGATAATGAAAAGGCTGTTCTAGTGACCTCATATACATTTGATAGTAATGATGAAATGTATAAATATTTTCCGTTGGATTTTAAAATCTCATATAAATTTACTTTAAGTAATAATGGACTGCTTCAGGAGATTTATCTTACAAATGAGAGCCGAAAAATGCTGCCTGTTTCTATATGTACACATACTTGTATTAATGCTCCGATGACGGACGGCGGCAAAGAAAGTGATATGAAGCTTTTTGTATCTATAGGCGAAAAATGCGAGCTTAATGATACATTAAACCCTACAGAAAAACTGATTTCACTAAATGATTGGGACAGGGAATATATAACTGGCAAGCGTCCAACGGGTCAGATTATAAATAATGATATGTACATCGCAAAAATGAATAAGTACAATAATAAAGATTTTTATGGTGTAATAATTTCTGATGAGCAGTCAGGGCATTTCATATGCAATGAGGTTTCACCTGAGTATAAATTCTGGAATATGTGGAATGACGGCGGAAAAAAAGGGTATTTTTGCCCTGAGCCTATGACCGCAATGATCAATTCTCCCAATCTTTCTCTTGACAGATCTGTTACGGGATATAAAGAAATAGGTGAAGGAGAAACATTCATATGTTGGCAGAGATTTTTTACTGAATAGATATTCAAAATTTATTGTTCATAATAATAAGATTTTAGAAAATGAAAGGAAGAAAAGCTTATGAAATTTGGCTATTTTGATGATATCAAAAAAGAATACGTTATTACTAACCCAAAGACGCCTTATCCATGGATAAACTATTTGGGAACACAGGATTTCTTTTCGCTGATTTCCAACACTGCCGGAGGTTATCATTTCTATAAAGATGCAAGGCTAAGGAGAATTACACGTTACCGCTACAATAATGTTCCGGTTGATATGGGAGGAAGATATTTCTATATCAATGAAAACGGAGAGGTATGGAATCCCGGTTGGAGTCCTGTGAAAGATGATTTGGATAGCTATTCATGCCGTCATGGAATGGGTTATACAATTATAAAAGGTGAAAAGAATAAGCTTTCGGCTGAAGTTACGTTCTTTGTTCCGCAGAATTATAACGGAGAAGTTCAGAAGGTTGTTCTTAAGAATAAGTCCACCGAAAAGAAAAATTTCAGGCTGTTTTCGTTTGTTGAATGGTGTTTATGGAACGCACAGGATGATTCTACTAACTTTCAAAGAAATTTTAATACGGGAGAAGTGGAAATAGAGGGATCAACGATTTATCATAAGACAGAATACAAAGAACGAAGAAATCACTTTGCTTTTTATGCAGTAAATTCTGATATATGCGGTTTTGATACAGACAGAGAATCATTTATGGGACTTTATAACGGTTTTGAAAATCCTCAGACGGTTTTTGCTGGCGAACCGTCAAATTCAGTTGCAGACGGCTGGTCACCTGTTGCATCACATTGTCTTGATGTAACTCTTGACGCAGGTGAACAAAAGGCTTTTGTTTTTGTTCTGGGGTATGTTGAAAATCCTGTAGATGAAAAATTCAATTCCGACGGTTCAATGAATAAATCCAAAGCCTATGAAATGATTGAGGCAATGAATACTGCTGAAAAAGCGGACAAAGCTTTGGACGAGCTTAAAGAGTATTGGAACAGTCTTTTATCCCAATATCATGTTGAAACATCAGACGATAAGCTGAACAGAATGGTAAATATCTGGAATCAATATCAGTGTATGGTTACATTCAATATGTCACGATCTGCATCATATTTTGAAAGCGGAATAGGCAGAGGAATGGGATTCAGAGACTCCAATCAGGATCTGCTGGGTTTTGTTCATCAGATTCCGGAAAGAGCAAGAGAAAGAATTTTAGATCTTGCGGCAACTCAGCTTGAGGACGGCGGTTGTTATCATCAGTATCAGCCTTTGACTAAAAAAGGAAATGATGAAATAGGCGGAGACTTTTCTGATGATCCGCTATGGATGATTTTATCAACTGCCCAGTATATAAAGGAAACAGGAGACTGGTCAATTCTTGATGAGCAGGTTCCTTATGATAATGATGAAAGCAAAGCTCAGTCAATGATGCACCATTTAAAACAATCATTCTGGCATGTTGCAAAATATGTCGGTCCTCACGGCCTTCCTCTTGCCATGCGTGCTGACTGGAATGATTGTCTGAATTTGTCCTGCTTTTCAGATACTCCTGGTGACAGCTTCCAGACCTATACATCTGATAAGTTCGGTGAAAGCAAATACAGTCAGACAGCTGAATCTGTAATGGTTGCGGCTATGATGGCATTTATTGGCCCTGAATATGTGGCTTTATGCAGACATCAGGGGCTGAATGATGAGGCGGAAAAAGCTGAAAAAGCTGTTGAACTTATGCGAAAGAACACAATGGAATACGGCTGGGACGGTGAATGGTTTTTAAGAGCTTATGATGATTTTGGAAACAAAGTCGGATCTCACGAATGTGAGGAAGGCAAAATATTTATTGAACCTCAGGGTTTTGCTGTTATGGCAGGACTTGGAAGTGAATCGGGCAAGGACATTGTAACTCTTGACAGCGTAGACAAATATCTTAACACAGATTACGGTCTTGTACTTAACAATCCTGCATTTACAAAATATTATATTCAATACGGAGAGATTTCCACATATCCTGCCGGATACAAAGAAAATGCGGGTATATTCTGTCACAACAATGCATGGATAATTTGTGCAGAGGCTAAAGTCGGCAGAG